>NZ_VRZC01000003.1 GCF_016743215.1 Geminocystis sp. GBBB08 | reverse complement strand
TCTCTTTAGTGCTAAATATAGTGACAGTGTTGATAATCAAACAGGGATTACAGGAGGCGGTGATGCTCGAACTCCTTTAGCTGGAATCGCAATTATAGGTAACGGTGCTAATTCAACAACTCAAGGTAAATGGCAATATAACACCGGTAGTGGTTGGCTTGATGTACCTGATACTTTAAGCGATAGTTTAGCTTTAGTTTTACCTGAAAATGCGAACTTACGTTTCTTACCGAATACCAACTTTAATGGCACTCCCGGACAATTAACCGTCCGATTATCCGATGGTACAGCATTTGTAGCGAGTACCAATAATGGGGATTTAAAAGATATTAGCAGTATTTTGGGGGGTGTTAATGGTTGGAGTGCTAATAATACTAATTTAACTACTTCCATCAATGCCGTTAACGATGCACCCATTGCCTCTGCCAGTTCATTATCTATTGAGGAGGATACCACTAATCCATCTGGTTCAACGGTTAATAGTCTTTTCGTTGGTAGCTTTAATGATAGTACTGATAACGTACCAGGTGGCTCTTCTGCTAACAATCTGGCTGGTGTAGCTATTGTGGGTAATGTTGCTAATTCTATAACTCAAGGTACATGGCAATATTTTAACGGTACAACTTGGGTTGATGTTGGTGCTCGCAATGCTACTAATGCCCTGATTGTCTCCTCTACTCACGGTTTACGTTTTGTACCAGTAGCGGATTATAATGGATCGGATGCCACTTTAACGGTTCACTTAATTGATGATAGTTCGGGTATAGTCAATACGGTTACTACTGTTAACTTAAGCGGTATCGGGGCGACAGGAGGCACAACAGTTTATAGTGGAAATAGTGTTCTACTTACCAGTAATGTTACACCTAGTAACGATCCTCCTACCTTAGTTGTACCCAGTACACAAACTCTCAGCAGTGGCACAAGTATAACTTTCAGTCAAGGTAATAGTAACGCCATTACTATTGATGATTTCGCTGATTTAAGTAACAATGGCGTTGATAATTTTACCGTTACTCTTAATGTTACTAACGGTGGAAATCCTTATGGTACTTTAGCTTTAGGTAGCAGCTCTGGTTTAAGTGTTAGTGGTAATAATAGTGCTACTGTGACTTTAACTGGAACAAAAGATAATATTAATAATGCCCTTAATGGTTTAGTTTATACTCCAGTTAATTCTAATATTGATTTATCGATTAATCTCAATGTATTAGTTAATGATCTCGGTAATGGTTCATCTGTTTTAGGACAAAATCCTTTAACAGCAACTAATAACATTACCATTCATGTCAGTAATATTAACGAAGCTCCGGTTGTAACGAATCCTTCAACTATCACAGCAACGGAAGATACTCCCTTTTATTTTAATGGTACTAATCTCATCTCTTTTAATGATCCTGATGATTTTGGTACTACTATGGAAGTCACTATTTCCGTCAATAATGGTACTTTAACTTTAGGCACAACTGCGGGATTACAGTTTATCGGTAGTAATGTTAACGGCACAAGCACGGTAAAATTCAGAGGCAGCGAAACAGCACTTAATACCGCCTTAGCCTCCTTAAGTTATCAAGGTAATCTCGATTATAATACCCTTGGCACAAGCAAAGATGTCTTAAATATCGCTATTAATGACTTAGGAAATACAGGTACAATTAACGGTGTGCTTGGTGCTTCTAACATTGTCAATCAGACGGTAAATATATCTGTTACCCCCGTCAATGATGCACCCATTATTATTAATCAAGCAACATTACCATCGATAGATGCTATTGACTCTACGAATATTAATCCCATAGGCAAGTCGGTTTCTAATTTATTGAATGGTTATTATAGTGACTCCAAAGACAATGTAATTGGTGGTAGTTCTTCTACACCTCTGGCAGGTATTGCAATTGTTAACAACCCAAATAACTTAGTTCAAGGTAAATGGCAATATACTAACCCCACAGGTAACGTATGGTATGATGTTCCCACGAATATTAGTACTTCAAACGCATTTGTATTGCCTAGTGGCGGAAATTTACGCTTTTTACCGACGGCAGGTTTTAGTGGCACTCCTGACGGATTAACAATTCACGTCTCTGACGGCTTAAACTTCCAAGCCAGTAGCCTAACTAGCACCATGGCTCTCAAAAATATTAGTAGTGAATTGGGAGGTAGTAATGGTTGGTCATTGAATACTACCACTATCACAACTCAAGTCAACAGAATGAATACTCCTCCTGTGATTAATGAGCTTGATGGAGATGTTACTAACTATCTGGTTAATGCTGTACCGATAAAAATTGATCAAGTATATAGTCCTTTTGCATTAGCAACCATTTCTGATTTTGAAGGCTTGAAAACTGGAGGAACTTTAACTGTATCTTTAAAAGGTTATGGAGTTAATACCAGTGCAGATGTTCTTGGTATTAATAACTCCTATTTAAGTGGTTTTGCTCAAATCCAGTCTAATAGTAACGGTACTTTAGTTATCGCATTTACTCAAGCTCCCACTGTAGCACAAGCCAACGCCTTGATTCAAAATATTACCTTCGGTAGTACTAATAAATTAGGAGTTCGAGCCATCGATTTTACAGTTAATGATGGAGAGACTAACAACAATACCTCGAATACGGCTACAGCTTTTATTAACGTCATCCCTACCGGAGTTAGCTATTCTAGTGTTTTGATAGGAGATGCTAATGGTCAAGTACGAAGTGACATTCTTAATGGTACAAGCAGTCATGACATCTTAAATGGACGTGGAGCAAATGACATTCTTTACGGTTTCGATGGTAATGATATTCTCATTGGTGGGGATGGAAACGATCGCCTTGATGGTGGTAATGGGGATAATATTCTGATCAGCACTACGGGTAACAACACTTTTATCAGTGGTACTGGTAAAGATACTCTTATTGGTGGCACAGGGAACGATCAGTTTAATAGTGGTGCAGGTAATGATTTCCTCACTGGTGGATTAGGGGCAGACACTTTAACCGGCAGTACGGGAGCAGATACTTTTGATTATATTAATGGCAAACATTCTTTACTAGGTACGACAACAAGTCCAGCATTTGATCTGATTATGGATTTTAACGTTAGTCAGTTAGATAAATTAATGGTGTCTAGTATTCCTAGTCGTCTCACTAATCTAGGAACAGTATCTAGTCTTACAGAATCAGGCATTCAGTCGATCTTAAAAACCACAACTTTTTTAGCAAATGATGCGACTCTGTTTAAATTTGGTAGTCGGAACTTTTTGGCTATTAACGATAGTGTGGTGGGATTTGATTGTACCAAGGATACTCTTATAGAAATAAGTTTTACGGGAACTTTAACCAACAGTATCTTCACCGTTCCTACTTAGACGGGAAGGTTCTTTTACATAATACATTGCCCAAAAAAATCCGCATTTTAAAGCAATTTTAGTCAAAACCAGTGATACTTTTTCAGCAGACTCTAATTATTGACATTCATCTTAATTTTGAGAAAATAAAAAAAGTAAAACTTTCCATTATAACAAAAAATATGTTATAATGACTGAAGAATGAAATTAATAACTCAAAGAATTTATGAATATTCTCCATAAAACTCTCGTAACCCTTGGTGTAATAGGTTTAGGCTCTGTTAGTGTTTCTCCAGCCTTTGCCGGAGGTAATTGCTGTGGAGCTTATGCTAGTGGTAGTTCTGCTATCGTCCTGATGAACGGGGCTAGTCAATCCGTTGGTGCAGAAGTATCTCTTCCTCTAGGTACTTATTTCACTGGTGGTGTATCAGTTCCTCTTGCCGGTCAAGTTGATGGTGCTGTAGTTGTTACTCCCACTCTTACGACCCCTGGTGATGCGGCTGATCCCCAGACTGGTTTAGCTATTAATAACCAAGATTTTGCGGAATTGGTTGTGGATCCGGGCTTACCTGACTCAGTAACAGCACTTTCTCCAGGTGCTAGTACTAGCTTTACGGCAGCAGCAGCGGCCCAGTTAGATGCTTTAGATTCCACCAATCCAGACGAACTTTCGGCTGTTGTTTCTATCATCCGTGCTGGTGCTGGAGTTGACGGTTTAGACTAATTTAAGTTTTTCAGGTAGTATAATACTAATTTAATGAAAAAAATAAGGGCGATCGAATATTACCTTCTGGGTATTTTAACATTGATCATCCCTGGGTATCATGGGGCATTAGCTCAAAGTACCATAACCACAACAGGAAGTTTTAGCCCTAATCAAGCAACGGCTACAGGTAGTGTGGTGATTTTTACTCCTACCACTTCCTCTACTGTCGGTTATACCCAAACCATTAGCGGATCAATTACCTTACCTTTTGCCTCTTTTAACGGCCCTTTATTAATAACTCCTTCCATTACAGGTTTTGTAGCTCCGCCATTGGTAGATAGTTTAACCATCAATCCAGGAGGTATTAACTTTTTTGCTCCACCCATAACTTTAGAAGCCCAAACTGCTCAGATTCTTTCGGGTTTAAGTCCTAGTTCCGATTTATCAGATATTGTCTCTATTATACGAGCTAATTCTAACCTACTTCAAGGATCTAGCAACGCTCCTCAAGCTAGTGCAACAGGTGCAACAGTATTACAAATGCCTGATGGTTCTCTTCAAACTGTTAGTGGAGAAATTTATTTGCCTAATGGTTTATATTATGAAGGTGCATCCTCACCCTTAGATGCTGGTTGTGGTTTTGGTAGTGGTTGTTTAGTAATCAGCCCAACCGTAGAAGCTATTCCTGAAGATCTAACGGGAGAAGCCTATCGAATTACGCAATTGATCATCGATCCGGGGTTTGCCAATATCGCCTTATTTCCTTTCACTTATAATTTGAATGCCGCAGCCGCTCAAGTTCTCAGTGGTGTAGATATAACTACCCAATTATCGGATGCAGTATCTATTATTAGAGCAGGAAGGAGTGCCAATGGTCCTTATTCTACGGCCATACAAGCTAGAGCTACAGGTACAGCCATGATTGAAAACCCCGATGGTTCAACCCAAACTATTAGCGGAGAGATTAGTTTACCGGCAGGATTATACTATGATGATCCTCAAGGGAATAATCCTAACTGTGCTGGAAGTGCTTGTTTAACTATTTTACCTAAAATCAAATGGAATGATCTTACAGGTACGGGGGCACAAGCCAACTCAACTTTTATTGAATCCTTAACGATTAATCCAGGATTTGTACAACCCGGAGATCCGAGTTCTCCTACAGCATTTGGATTACCTAGCTCTTTTGATTTTAATGCGGCTGTTGCTAATATCCTTTATCGTTACCTAGACGAACCAGGAGATCAATTAGCTAATATTGTCTCAGTAATCAGAGCGGGAGCAGGAAGTGGAAGTTTATCGCCTAATCGTCCTAGTGCAAGGGCTTCTGGTACTGTAATGATTAAAAATCCTAACGGTGCTAGTCAATCAGCCTCAGGAGAGATTAGTTTACCTGGGGTTCTTTATTATGAAGGTAGCCTTTTGGCTGGATGTACTGGTGGAGAAGCCTGTTTCGTCATTACTCCCTCAATCCAAAATATTCCTAATCTTAATTCAGATGATCCTAATTTACGCTTTGTGCAAAGCCTTTTAGTTGATCCCGGTTCTTCAAATGATCCCAATACCGTTCGTGGTTGGGATTTTGAAGCAGCGACAGCTGATGCTTTACTGAAAGCTACAACGTTACAAGAGCAGGTATCAATTATCCGTGCTGGTGCGGGTAGTGGTTTAGAGTAGTCGTTCTTTTAACTATAATCAACAATTAATAGTAATTCTAATTAAGAATAGAACAGTTTATCAAGCTGAAATATCTATTTAATAAGGCTTATATAATTTAATAGTGTCTCAGTCTTAAGTTAAATAACTATAAATTGTTAATTTTATAGTTGAGTTTTTGGTAATTACAAATAAAAAAAGGAGACAAAATTTGCAGAAAGATCATCTTTGGTATTTCTACATAATTTGATTTGCGACAATTAATTAAACTTAAAACAAAAATATAATTTCTAGAGGTAAATATATATGGCTTTTACTTTTAACCTCACTAATGTTGATGATCTTATCAGTTTTACTGGTTTTAGTGATCTAGAACTAATTATCTACGGACTACTGGGTAATGATTCCATTATAGGTGGGACTGGTACTAGTAGTACGAATCTTATTGATGGTGGTGTCGGTAACGATACTCTTGTTAGTTCTGGTGAGAATAGTACCCTCATCGGTGGTCTTGGTGATGATAGCTTAACCGCTAATGGAAATTTGAATCAAAATTTGAGTGGTGGTGCTGGTAATGATATTTTAACCGCTAGTGGAACTACTAATATCCTTGATGGTGGCATCGGTAATGATAGTTTAAGTACTAGTGGTGGAACTACTAATACCCTTACGGGAGGAACCGGTGATGATACCTTAATTGCTAATGGTGGAACTACTAATACCCTCAATGGTGGTACTGGTAATGATACTTTAACCGCTAGTGGAACTACTAATATCCTTGATGGTGGGGTGGGTAATGATAGTTTAACCGCTACTAGTGGGGATAGTACCCTTACTGGTGGTGCTGGTAATGATACCTTAACCGGTTCTGGAACTACTAATACCCTTGATGGTGGTGTCGGTGATGATAGTTTAACTGGTTCTGGTGGAACTAATATTCTTACGGGAAGTGGTGGGAATGATACCTTAACGGCTACTAGTGGTAGTAATAATATTCTTACGGGAGGTGTTGGTGATGATATTCTCACAAATAATGTTGGACAAAGTACCCTTGATGGTGGTGCCGGTAATGATAGCTTAACTGGAGGTACAGCTTCTGATACCTTAGTTGGTGGTGCCGGTAATGATACCTTAACTGCTAATGGTGGGAGTGATACCCTCAATGGTGGTGCCGGTAATGATACCCTCGATGGTGGTGCCGATAATGATACCCTCGATGGTGGTGCCGGTAATGACAGCTTAAGCGGTGGTGATGATAATGATACCTTAATCGGTAATACTGGTAATGATACCCTCGATGGTGGTGCTGGTAACGATAACCTCGATGGTGGTACTGGAAATGATACCTTAAGCGGTGGTGCCGGTAATGATACCTTAATCGGTGATGCGGGGAATGATACTCTCGATGGTGGTGCTGGAAATGATACCTTAGTTGGTGGTGCCGGTAATGATACCCTCTTCGGTGGGGATGATGATGATACCCTAAGCGGGGATGCGGGAAATGATACTCTTGATGGTGGTGCTGGTGATAATACCTTAAGCGGTGGTGCTGGAAATGATACCTTAATCGGTGGTGCTGATGCTGATACCCTAAGCGGGGATGCGGGAAATGATACCCTCTTCGGTGGTGCCGATGCTGATAGCTTAAGTGGTGGTGATGGTATTGATACCTTAATCGGTGGTACTGGGAATGATACCCTCTTCGGTGATGCGGGGAATGATACCTTAAGCGGTGCTGATGATAATGCTACCCTAAGCGGTGGTGTCGGTAATGATACCTTAAGCGGTGATGTTGGTAATGATAACCTTGATGGGGGTATTGGTAATGATACCTTAATTGGTGGTGATGGTACTGACAGTTTAAGTGGTGATGTCGGTAATGATACCTTAATCGGTGGTGATGGTATTGATACCTTAACTGGTGGTGCCGGTATTGATACCTTAACCGGTGGTGCTGGTGATGATATTTTCAACTATACAAACTTAACTGATTCTCTGTTAGCTAATCGTGATCGAATCACTGATTTTGATGTTAGTGCTGATAAATTCCGAGTTTCTACTATACCCGGGCCGGTTAATAATACTTTGTCAGTTGTCACCGGTTTAACTCAATCGGGTATTGCGGCAGTATTAACAACTGGTAATTTTGCAGCCAATAATGCGGCTACTTTTACTTTTGGAAGTGGTACTTATTTAGCTATTAATGATAGCACACCCGGATTTGATGCTACTACAGATGCACTCATTAACATCACTGGGATTACAGGTGGTACATTAAGTACAAGTAACTTTACAACCTAAGGTATGAGGTGGCTAGATAGTGCCAAAGCCCACGATATTTTATAGAGCTTTTTGTATAAGTTTCTATAAAATATTGGGTTCATACCTATCTGTGTTTATTTATGGCTTTCTAAAACTAATATAGCATTTCTCAATCATGTCTTGTCTTTCTGATACATTTATGCGGAATAAAACGGTACATACCGTAATAAACTCTTAACCTTATTCCTTTGTGCCTTCTATGCGTCTTTGCACCTTTGCGAGAGAAAAATCAACCTTGATAAACAGGAAGAGAAAAACTAAAAATAGCACCTTGAGAATGATTTTCTGCCCAAATTTTACCACCGTGAGCCTCAATAATTTGACGACAAAGATATAAACCTAAACCAGTGCCTTTTGCTTGTCGATCGCTGTTAGACTGGTAAAATCGATCGAATAAAAAAGGAAAATCCTCTGGTTTAATACCCGAACCATAGTCTAATATTTTAACAAGGGGCTTAAGCCCATTGCCTTGAGAAGATAAAATAATTTCGATGCGATCGCCCCGTCGAGAATGATTAACAGCATTGATAAGTAAATTTGTCAAGACTCGCTTTAACTGAAAAGCATCCCCATTAACCCACAAAGATTGACGAAAATCCGAATCACCGTAATTGAAGGTAAGGTAAACCTGATTTGCTGAGGCTAAGGAAGTCAAACTGTTAGCGACTTCTTCCACTAAAACCGTTAAATCTAAAGGAGATAGTCTCAAATTTAAGCCTTCTAAGTCATTGCGATACACATCTAATAAGGTATCCACTAATTGTAAACTGGATTGATGAGACCGAATCATAGTAGCTAAGACTTTTTCTTGAATGGTAGTAATCTCTCCAAATTGCTTATTCTGAAAGGCTTTGATGGTTTCGATCGCACCTAGTAAGGGTGTTCTCAAGTCGTGGGTGAGGGTAGAAGCAAAATCCTGTCTTAATCCGACTAATTCTTCCTGAGATTGTAGCTTAGTTTGTTGCTCGACTATTTTTTGCTGATAGATGCGGTTACGGTTACTTAACCATCCTGTAACGATTAAAGAGAGAGTCGTAATTAACCGATTGGCAAGGGTTGGTAATTCAATAACAGTGCCGATATGCACATACAAGTTAAGCAGGGTGAGGAATACGGAGATAATTGTGGCGATTAAGGTTGCTTTACCTCCATAAAATACATTGACTAATAAAATTCCACCAGTGTAAAGATATCCAAAGACGTAGGCTGGAGAAGTGGTAAATTCCAGGGTGATAACGATAATGAATAAGAAAATAATGAGAAGGTTTTTTTTCTCGCAAAGGCGCAAAGACGCAAAAGTTTTGTTCATGAGTTTTAGATTAAGATAAAAGATAATAGAAGTTAAATTTTATGAATATTATTTTTGATTCGGTAAATTATGGATTTATACTTGCAATAATTATGGGGTTTTTATTGCTATTAATCGCAATTATTACCGCCATAGCCCCTGATTTATTAGGTGAAGAAATCAACCGCAAATTATCTATTCTTAATATTCCTATAATTGGTGTTATTTTTTCTCTTTTTGGCATCGGAAAACTACCTTTAATCTTTCTCTTGGGCATTTATCCTTTTATCATTGGTATTATTGGCTTAACAGGTAATCTTATTTGTTTATTATGGTTAAATATTAATCCTTCTTTACCTATTCCTTATTTAACTGTCCGTTTTATTGGTCTTTTTTCTACTATTATTTTTATCGATATTGTTGGTAATTTAAGACAAATTCTTCGCACTCATACTGTACAATTAATTCCTGAACGTCTTATTGGTATTGAAGGAGAAGTTTCTCGTATCTTAGCTAATGATATTTTAGAAGTCTCTGTTTACGATGAAATTGGCAGATTTTCTCTTCATGTTTTTTGCCTTCCTCATTCACCGGCTATTGACATAGATTTTCACATAGGAAATAAAGTTTATCTAGTAGATTTTCTTGAACCAAATTATTATTCTGTTGTTAAACTAAATAGTATAGATCATTTAAAGTTAAATAACTCTCATTCTACCCACGATCATTTATTAAATCCCAAAGAAAATTAACCAAAAATTTACAATTTAGTAATATAAATTAATAAAAATTAACTATCTTGTTATCAAAAAGGGTTGAAGAAAATAAAATTTATCATTAACTTGGTTTCCTGACTTAATTAATAATGTAATTACAAAAAAATATTGATTCTTTTTCGATTAATTGGAGATAAATATTATGAATCCCAAAATACAATTAACTCTCTTATCTCAAATCAATTCTCCCCAACAAATTATCGCTGTTTCCCCTAATCCTCCCGTTTTAGCTCAAACTAATTCTTATAATAATAATTCTCTAAATTGGCTATTACCTGTAGGAATTTTTGGTGGTGGTTTAATTGTTCTCGTTATTTTTACTTACCTACTATTTGCTAAGTTTTATCGAGTTTGCAATACTAACGAAGCCTTTGTTATTTCTGGACCTGTTCGTAATAAGCAAGTAATTACACGGGCTGCTCTTTTCTTCCCGGGCTTTGAAACTATTACTATTGTGTCTCTAAATCAAGTAACTGTACCAATTAATCGAGGTAATACAAGAGAAAAACCTTTACGCACCAAAGATTTACTCAAGGCTATTTTTAACGGTAGTTTACAGGTGCGTGTCTTTCCTGAAGAAAAAAGCGTTTTGAATGCGGCTATGTTATTGGGTGCTGGTAAACGGGGAGAAAAAGAAATTTTGGTGGGGGAAAATGAGATCAAAACCCGTGTTAATGATATTTTAGAAGGGCATTTGAGAGATGCGGCCGCACAAAGTAATTTAGGTGAATTACAAGGAAAAGTTGACACTGTTACTACTTATCTGCGAGAAAAAGTTAAAGTCGATTTGGAGCGTTTCGGCTTGGAGTTATTAAATATTGCTATCACTAATATTGATGAGTTAAATGATTATGATGAGAAAAATTATCTTGATTCTCAAGCGGTTGTAACTCGTGAATCTATCGTCCAAAAAAATCTTAAGGAATTAGAGCAAGTGCGTCAAGAGACACAAACTCAAATTGCGGAATTACGCTTAACGGAAACGGAAAAACAATTAGCGGCTGAACGCTCTCTCACTGAAAAAGAATTGCAAAATACATTAGCAGTGGAGCAATTAAAGGCAGAAAATGCCCGTCAAGTCTTGGAAATCAAGGAAACTGAACAAGCTAAACAGGAGTTAATTAAAGTACAAAAAGCTCAAGAAATTCAAGAGGGTAAAATTATTAGTGAGCAATTATTACAAGAAAAAGAAATTCAACAACAACAGGCTATTCAAGAAACTGAACTCGATCGACAAATTGCGATTACACTAAAAGATCAAGATTTAAAAACTCAACAAATTCTTACTCAACAAGCCTTAAAAGAAAAAGATATTGAAAAACAAGTCGCTATACAACAAGCGGAAATAGGCAAAGAAGTTGCCTTAAGACAGAAAAATCAGGAATTAGCTTTAGCTGAAAAAGCCTTGATTGAAAAACAAAAAGAAGTTGCGATGGCAGAAGTATTGAAAGAAACGGCTATCAAAACAGGGGAAGAAAATCGGGTGAAAGAATTAGCTTTAATTACCGCACAACGTAATAAAGAGACGGCTTTAATTGCTAAACAGGGGGATTTAGAGCAAAAACGCTTAGAGGCAGAAGTGGAAAAAGCGATCGCCCTTGAAAAAGCGGAAGCAATCAAAACTCAGGCGGAGGCTAGTTTAGAAGAGGCATTGAAAAAAGCCCAAGGGGAAAAAGCAATGATTGAAGCTCAAAATACTCTATCAACTAAAGCAATTACCATTCAATTAGCAGAAGAATATATGGGACAATTTATTCAAGTATTGCCCGAAGTTGTCTCCGCTTTAGCACCTCAACCCGGTGTTTTAGGTAGTAATCCCATTATTTTAGCCGGAGGTAATCAAAATGGACAGGATGCAGGAGAAGCCACTAAATTAGTGATGGCAACCAGTGCGATCGCTCTTATTAGTCAGATGTTAAAAAATCCAAAATTGAGCGATTGGGGTAATAAATTAATTGATTCCCTGTCAGATTCTCATTTTACTGCTCAATCAAATTACAGTAATGAAATTAACTCAGAAGAAATAGAGGATAATTTTAACTAATGGGGGAGGTTTTTCTCTCGCAAAGACGCAAAGGGTTTTAAGGTTGGTTGCATAGTTTGACATAAGGAATATTTATTTTTTCATTTGTTTTCTGATTACCCAAATGACAAATAAAAATCCAATGCTTAATAAGGCTATTTTAGATATGGGTGCTATATATTTTTCTATTAAAGTATAATTTTCACCCAAGAGATAACCGGCAGTTGTTAATAATGAAATCCAAATTAATGTTCCAATAGTAGAATAAATTATAAAAGAACTCATTTTCATATTATTGATTCCCGCTGGAAGAGAAATTAATGTTCTCACCCCAGGTACTAATCTTCCCAATAACACAGCTATATTTCCGTATCGGTTGAACCATTTATTGGCTTTTTGAATATCACCCCCAGAAACAAAAATCCATTTTCCGTATTGGTTGGCTAATTTTTCTAATTTTGATTCATCAAAAATTCGTCCTAAATAATACCAAGGAAAAGCTCCTAAAATTGTGCCAATGACTCCAGATGCGATCGCAGGAACTAATCCCATTTGCCCTTGAGACACGGAAAAACCTGCTAACGGCATGATTAATTCCGAGGGAATCGGCGGAAATAAATTCTCTGAAAACATTAATAAAGCGATTCCCACATATCCCAAAGAATTCATTGTATTTATAATCCATTCAGTCATAACAGATAAAATATCCTCTTAATTTTAGTAATCATTAATCTGAATCAAGTTTAATATTATTGCATCTGATCAGCATCTTTATTTGGTCTTGAGTATGGGGAAACTAGAACTTTATCAACTCTAGTGCCATCCATGTCAACAACTTCAAAACGCAATCCTTCTTGTTCAAAATATTCCCCTGATTGTGGTACATGACCTAAACAATACATCATCAATCCTCCGATGGTGTGGAAACGATCAGTATTTTCATCGGGTAAAGATTCCAGATCAAATAAATCTTTTAACTCATTGATGTCAAGCCCACCATCTAATAACCATGAACCGTCTTCCCTTTGAATGATTAAAGGTTCTTCGTAGTGATCTAAAGATGGTATATCTCCTACTATGGCTTCCATTAAATCATTGAGGGTAACTAAGCCTTCAATACCTCCATATTCATCGGTTACTAAGGCAATATGAATCCCAGTTCTTTTAAATTCTTCGATTACACTAAGAGTACGAGCATTTTCGGGGATATAAAAAGGTGGTTTCATAATCTTGCGTAAATCGATTTCTTCTCCCAAAAGTTGGGTAGTTAGTAGATCTCTTGTTCTAATCACTCCTACACAATTATCTAAACTACCTTCCCCCACTGGAAAACGAGAATAACTATTATTGATTACTTCTTGTAAATTTTCTTCTAGGGATGATTCAATATCTAACCAAACCACATCGAGGCGAGGTGTCATCATGGCTTTAATAGGGCGATCGCCTAGCTGAAATACTCTTTCTACCATATCATGTTCTGTTTCTTCAAACATCCCTGATTCTGCCCCTTGTCTAATTAATACTTTGATTTCTTCTTCTGTGAGATCAGGTTCATCAGAAGCCTTAATACCCAATAAATTGAGGAGAGTATCCGTTGAGATACCTAAAATATTCACTAAAGGAGTTGTTAAACGAGAAAGAAATCCCATGGGAGGGGCAATGAAACAGGCAATTTGTTCGGGTGCGTTAAGGGCAACTCTTTTTGGCACTAATTCACCAATAACAAGAGATAGGTAAGTGATAATGGTAACAACAATACCAACACTAATGCCTTGACTATAGGGCTGTAAAATAGGGATACCATCAAAGACAGGTTTTAACCTTTGGGCTAGGGTTGCACCCCCTACTGCACCACTCAAAATTCCAATCAAAGTAATACCAATTTGTACCGTAGAGAGAAAATCATTGGGATTATTTGCTAATTTAAGAGCGACTCTTGCATTGCGATCGCCACGTTCAGCTAACTGCTCTAATCGGACTTTTCGAGCGGATACCACAGCAATTTCAGAACCTGAAAAAATGCCATTAGCAAAAGTTAATAAAAGAATCATGAAAATTTCGATAGCAAGAGAAGACATTTTGAGTAAAAAAAGATAAATAAATATTTTAAGTATAAATTTATCTGCACCTAGTTGGGATTTAGCTTTACATACTGCAATTTCTTTTCTGATTAATACAAATTAACTGATAATCACGGATTAAGGTTTGAGTTTAAAACTTCTTCTCCGTGATTTGCTGTTTTGTATTCTTCAACAGTTAGTTATTAATTACAGACAAAGAATAGCGTTAATTTATTCTCCGTAAGCCTCTTCACCATGTTCTTTAATATCAATACCTTGAAACTCATCTTCATCAGTAACTCGCCAAGGCATAATTGCTTTAATGATTTGAAAAATAATAAAAGTACCAACAATAGCAATCACATAAGCAACTATAACAGACGCTATTTGAATTAAAACTTGTTGTGGATTACCCGTTATCAAACCATCTTTTCCGGCAGCATTAACTTCAGTGGTAGCAAATACTCCTGTAAGAATAGCTCCTACTGTTCCCCCTATTCCGTGAACAGGAAAAGTATCTAGGGCATCGTCAATACCTAATTTTACTTTTAAACTAATAGCAAAGAAACAACAAACTGCCGTAATACTACCAATCAGAATTGCACCAATGGGAGTCACAAAACCTGCGGCGGGAGTAATTCCGACTAAACCGGCCACAGCTCCAGTTGCCGCACCCACTGCTGTTGGTTTACCACGCAAAAACTGTTCTAATAGAAGCCATGTTACCATTGCGGCGGCGGCGGATGTGTTAGTAGTAACAACTGCGGCTACTGCTAATGGACCAGATGCTAAAGCACTACCACCATTAAATCCGAACCAACCAAACCATAATAATCCAGCACCTAAAAGAATAAAAGGTACATTATTCGGTGGAGAAGTACGTTCAGGATAAGTGGTACGTTTTCCAATTAAAATAGCCAAAACAAGGGCAGAAGCACCAGATGTAATATGCACTACTGCTCCCCCAGCAAAATCTAACGCTCCTATGCCACCATATAAGCCTAATAAACCGCCTTTAGCCCATACCATGTGAGCCATAGGACAATAGACAACAATTAACCATAATATGACAAACCATGTATAAGCCTTAAAACCAACTCTCTCTACAATCGCACCAGAAATTAAAGCCGGAGTAATGACAGCAAACATTCCTTGATAAATCATAAAGGCTTCATGAGGAACTGTTGGAGCATAAGATACTACCTCAGCTGGTTCTGTTCCTACTAAATAATCAGTAGTTTCAAGTCCTACATTGTTTAAAAATGACCATTCTAAACCGCCAATAAAAGGCGATCCAGGAGCAAAAGCAAGACTGTAACCAAATAAAACCCAAATAACACCGACTACACCCATCAAAAGAAAGCTCATCATTAAGGTATTGAGAATGTTACGTTTAGCGACAAACCCACCATAGAAAAACGCCAAAGCCGGTGTCATTAGCATCACTAAACCAGTAGATACTAACATCCATGTGGTGTCAGCAGATATTTGAGCATTAGCGATCGCATCTTCTAATTCTCCAGCTAATGCTGGTTCTAAAGGATAAGCTAAAATTAAGAGGAAAAGAATAACCAGTAAAGGAAAAAAGGCTATTTGTTTCATTGTTTTTTTTTATGTTAACAAGTAATTATAGGCAAACTTATACAGAATAATTATGTATCTTTAAATACGGAATCATTTTAAATAATTAAGTTTCAAAAAACTTTCACATTGATTATTTAATTTAGGTAAAATTTGAGACTGTTTAGATAAATGTTTAGAAAAAATAAACGCAAAGTTATACGTTTGTTTAGAGACTTTTGGAGTTAAGTTTTTTAAGATTTAGTTAATGAATTTTATTTTTCTTAACTTATGGGGCAAGGATTTTTACAAATTATTTTAACCCTTGTGTTAGTGGTGATCATCACTCCCTTACTGGGTAATTATATGGCTCGTGTATTTTTAGGAAAACAGACTTTTCTTGACTATTTATTAAAACCCATAGAGAGTCGGTTATATCCTTTATTTGGGTTACGAATGCTCGAAGCAACTAACAGCACTGGTTTACAGTATGTCAAGGATGTCATCGCCAGTAACTTAGTTATGGGTATTTTAGTTTATCTAATCCTTATGACTCAGGGATTTTTACCCCTTAATCCCACTAATTTATCTGCACCTAGTTGGCATTTAGCTTTACATACTACTATATCTTTTCTCACTAATACTGATCAACAACATTATTCAGGGGAAACTACTTTGAGTTATACTTCTCAAGTCTTAGCTTTAGGGTTTTTAATGTTTACCTCGGCTGGTACGGGGTTAGCGGTGGCGATCGCATTCATTCGAGGTTTAACAGGGCAAAGATTAGGCAATTTTTATGTGGATTTAACCTTAGCTATTACTCGGATTTTATTACCTATATCTATAGTAGGGGCGATCGTGCTACTTATATCAGGAGTACCCGAAACCTTATTTCCACCAGTGACAGTAACAACCTTAGAAGGAGCAAATCAAGTAATAGCTGTTGGACCTGTCGCTCATTTTGAGATAATAAAACAATTAGGGGAAAATGGAGGCGGTTTTTTTGGCATTAACTCAGCACACCCTTACGAAAATCCCAACCCTTTCTCTAACCTAGTGGCAATATTAGCGATGATGAGTATTCCCACCTCTTTGATTTATACCTATGGAATATTTGCCAACAATAAACGTCAAGCATGGTTAATATATTGGATGATATTTAGTATATTTGCCTTTTTGATTATAATAACCGCAGTAGGAGAATATCACGGTAATCCTCTTGTTAATAATAACCTTTTAGGAGAAAGCCAACCAAATTTAGAAGGGAAAGAAGTCAGATTTGGATGGAGTCAAACCGCCTTATGGGCAGTGATGACAACTAGTACAATGTGCGGTGCAGTCAATGGAATGTTAGACTCCTTAATGCCTACGGGGGGATTTAGTACCATGTTTAACCTATTTTTACAGATAATATGGGGAGGACAAGGTACAGGTACGGCTTACATCTTTATTTACCTGATTTTAACAGTATTTTTGACAGGATTAATGGTAGGAAGGACACCCGAATTTTTAGGACGAAAAATCGAAAAACCTGAAATCGTCTTAGCCAGTGTGATTTTATTAGTGCATCCCATCGCTATTTTAATCCCCAGTGCCATCACCTTAGCCTTTCCCGAAACCTTAGCCGGAATAAGTAACCCCGGCTTTCATGGCTTGTCTCAAGTCGTATTTGAATATGCTTCCGCCGCTGCTAATAACGGTTCAGGCTTGGAAGGATTGGGAGATAATACCCTTTGGTGGAATCTTAGTGCAACTTTTAGCTTAATATTGGGTAGATATGTACCGATAATTGCCTTATTGCTGTTAGCCGATAATATGTCACGGAAACAACCAGTACCTTTAACTTCTGGTACATTACGGACAGATACAGTTTTATTTACCAGTATAACCGCAGGTGTGATTTTGATATTAGGTGCATTGACGTTTTTTCCTGTATTAGCTTTAGGTGCGATCGCAGAGGGTTTCCAATTAGCTGGATGAGCTATCCTATAGATATTTTAGGCAAAAATCATCTTTTTTGTGAGAGTATTTTATCTCAATTAACATGAACAATTCAGAAAAAGACGCTATTTTATTTGAAATAATAACTCCTCTTGGTTTTGTAGTTAGGACAACTGTAGGTTATTGGAATATAATTTCCACCGTTAAACATCCAATTATGCAAAACCGATTAGAAGATGTTATGCAAACTTTAATGTCACCAGATGAGATTCGTGTTAGCAAAAATGATGAAAAAGTGTTCTTATTTTATCGAGCTGATGGTAATAAAAGATGGGTATGTGCAGTATCCAAAAAGCTAGAAATTGATGGATTTTTAATAACAGCATATCGCACCAGTGCAATTAAGGAGGGAATTTTATTATGGCAGAAGTAAGACAAATAAAAGTTTTTTATGACTCTATGGGAGATACTTTAGTTGTCTGGTTTGACAATCCTGAAAATGAGTATGAGGTAGAAGAAACAGGTAATGAAGTCATTTTAATGAAAGATAAAAATGGTAAAGTTATCGGTTTTGAAAAGTTAAATTTTTCCTCACAAAATAAGTCTTTACCTATAGCTTTTGAAACTTTAGCTATTTAACTAAATATTATGAATAAACCACCACGATCGCAACGAAAACATACACCCAAAGCCAAAAATCAAGGGCTTTATACTAGAGCAATCAAACAATCATTTATCAAATTAAACCCGAAAATTGCTATCAAAAATCCCGTCATGTTTCTTGTCTGGATTGGTACAATTATCACCTTTTTAGTAACAATAAATCCTAGTCTATTTGGTGATTTTAATGACTCTAATCAAAGACTTTTTAACGGTTTAATTACTATTATTTTATTTTTCACTGTCTTATTTGCTAATTTTGCGGAAGCGGTGGCAGAAGGTAGAGGAAAAGCCCAAGCCGATGCTCTCCGTGCTACTAAAAGCGATACTGTTGCCCGTTTAATTCTTCCTGATGGTTCAATTCAAGAGGTTAATTCTACTACTTTAAAACGGGATGACCAAATTAAGGTTATTGCTGGAGATATTATTCCCGCAGATGGTGAGGTTATCGGTGGTATGGCTTCGGTAGATGAATCGGCTATCACGGGAGAATCCGCTCCTGTTTTGAAGCAACCGGGTACAGATATTGCTAGTTCGGTGACAGGGGGTACTCGTATTATCTCTGATGAGCTTATAATCAGGGTGACAGTCGATCCGGGTAAGGGTTTTATTGATCGCATGATCAATTTAGTCGAAGGAGCAGAAAGAAGCAAAACCCCCAATGAAATAGCTTTAACGGTACTTTTAGCAGTTTTAACTCAGGTTTTCTTAATTGTTATCGCTACTATGCCTCCGATCGCTAATTATGTGAATAATCCTGTTAGTATCGCTGTGTTAATCTCTCTGTTAGTTGCCCTTATCCCTACCACTATAGGCGGTTTACTGAGTGCGATCGGCATTGCGGGGATGGATCGAGTGGCACAGTTTAACGTCATTGCTACCTCTGGTAGAGCCGTGGAAGCCTGTGGCGATATTAATACTCTTGTACTGGATAAAACTGGTACTATTACATTGGGTAATCGTTTAGCAGAGGAGTTCATCCCTGTAAATGGTCATACTGTGACAGAAGTGGCGAATATTGCCTTGATTTCCAGTCTTTTTGACGAAACACCTGAAGGACGTTCGATCGTTGATTTAGCCCACAAATTAGGCTCTCAAGTGGACTTTGACATTAATACAGCGACAGGCATTGAATTTTCGGCTCGTACTCGTATGAGTGGTACAGATGTAGAAAATGGTATCGAAATTCGTAAAGGTGCAGTGGATGCTATTAAAGGTTTTGTGCGTTCTAGAGGTGGTAATATTCCAGATGATCTCGATCAAACTTATGAAAAAGTATCCCGTTTAGGAGGCACTCCTTTAGCCGTCTGTCAAGGTGATGATATTTATGGGGTAATTTACCTAAAAGATATTATTAAACCCGGTATTAGAGAGCGTTTTGACCAAATGAGACGTATGGGTATTCGTACTATCATGTTAACGGGAGATAATCAAATTACTGCTTCTGTCATAGCTCAAGAGGCTGGAGTTGATGATTTTATTGCCGAAGCCACCCCTGAAGACAAAATCGAAGTAATACGCCGTGAACAAGCTAAGGGTAAGTTAGTCGCCATGACGGGAGACGGTACAAATGACGCTCCAGCCTTAGCTCAAGCGAATGTAGGGGTTGCTATGAACTCTGGTACACAAGCCGCCAAAGAAGCCGCTAACATGGTGGATTTAGACTCTGATCCCACGAAGTTAATTGATATTGTCACTATCGGTAAACAGTTACTGATTACTCGTGGTGCGTTAACGACATTTTCGATCGCCAATGATGTTGCCAAGTATTTTGCCATTATCCCCGCAATTTTTGCTAGTACGGGGATTGGTGCATTAAATATTATGGGTTTAGCGAGTTCTCAATCAGCTATTTTATCGGCTTTGATTTACAATGCTTTGATTATTCCTGCCTTAATTCCGATCGCCCTTAAAGGAGTTAAATTTCGAGCTTTGACGGCGGATCAATTATTGCAACGGAATATCTTAATTTATGGTTTAGGTGGGGTAATTGCTCCTTTTATTGCCATTAAGGTTATTGATGTGATGGTTAGTGCCGTTGGTTTGGGTTAATCTCACGCAAAGGCGCAAAGGCGCAAAGAAGTCACAAAGTAAATTTACAAGAGTTGTTTAAATTCTTCCATTGTCTCTAAGTAACACTGAATCGCATCTTTTATATTATCTAGTGCTTCTTCTTCTGTGTCACCCTGAGACCAACATCCGGGTAAACTAGGACACCAGATAGTATAGCCTTCTTCTGTTTTTTCTAATTTCACTAAATAACGCATAATCTGTTTTTCAACACAGTTTTATTCACCACTTTAAATTTTACAAAGAAAATATCTTTATGGCTATCAAGATTTTTAATTCTGAGGAAATAAGCACTAAAATTAATTCACCTAATATGCGAGAAGTAATTTTAGAAATTGTGGCTAAATTTTTATCAAGAAAATTACCGATTTATCTTCTCTCAATTTTACTGATTAATATCATTATTTCCCCTCTCGTTTATGCAGGTACAAATCAAATTTTATCTAAAGGACAATCTTATGCTTTAACTTTATTAGGATTAGTAACCATTAGCTTATTTATTTACCTTTTTATCGTTATTTTTCAACCCGAAAAATTTTAACTTTATTTAGCTTCTCTCACCTCCAAAAAACTTTTTTCTTCTTTGCGTCTTTGCGCCTTTGCGAGATAAAAAACTATAATATTTCTATAATATTCACAATCTAAATATGAATATGCTAATCACTGAAACTTCCCCCAATGTTTATTCTTTACCCTTGAGACTCTTAACCGTCAGAGAATATAATCTCATGGCAGAAGTCGGTATTTTAACTCATCAAGAAAAAGTAGAATTAATTAACGGACAAATTATTACTATGTCACCTCAAGGAAGTTTTCACGCCGCCGCTATTACCCGTACAAATCGTTTATTTACAAAAGACTTCAATCAAGTATTAATTAGACTACAATTACCGATTATTGTTAACGATTTTTCCCAACCTGAGCCTGATATTGCCATTGTCAAGTATGATTCTTTAGATTACGATGATCGACATCCTAACGCTACGGAAGTTTATTTAATCATTGAAATTGCAGACACTACCTTGAAAACCGACTTAGAAGTTAAACGTCAATTGTACGCTTCTGCAAATATACCTGAATATTGGGTATTAGATCTCAAACAACGTCAACTCTATGTTTATCGAGAGTCTAATAGTCAAGATTATCAAACTACCATGATTTTAAGTGATCAAGAGTCGATCTCACCTTTAAATTTTCCTGAAACTGAAATTAAGGTATCGGAAATGTTACGCCCTCTAAATAGTTAAATTAATTATTTCTTGTTTTTTTACATAATTAATAATCAATTTTTTGTTGCTCATTTTTAAATGGAGAAGAATTAAAATGCTTTCTATTAATGATTTTTTAAAAGCTATTCGTGTAACTTTTATTTTATGGACAATTACAGCTATTATTTATCCTTTATTTATCTTAATTTTTGGACAAATATTTTTACCATATCAAGCTAATGGTAGTCTTATTAAAGATAATCAAAATAATATTATTGGTTCTAGTTTAATTGGTCAACCTTTTCAGTCTGATAAATATTTTTGGAGTCGCCCTAGTACCATTAATTATAGTACTGAAGAAAATGCAGGTATCACTGGTGTTTCCAGTGCAAGTAATTTAGCCCCTAGTAACCCCGATTTAATCAAAAATATCGAAACAGAAATTACAAAACTTAGACAAGCTAATATTACTCCTACTGCTGATTTAGTTTACACTTCAGGCTCAGGTTTAGATCCTCATATTACTCCCCAGTCTGCCTTAAATCAAGTTGACAGAATTGCGATCGCTCGTAACCTTGAATCCACTCAACTACAAGAGTTAGTTAAAAGCCATACTGAAGGAAGATTGTTAGGTATTTTTGGCGAACCTAGAATAAATATACTAAAACTTAATCTTGAACTTGATCAACTATAACATAATTAACTAACGACTATGACTTATTTTCGTCCATCCCATTTGAGAAATCATTTTAATTACTTTAATAATGCTCATAATACTATACCTGGCAGTCTTAATCTTCAACCTCGTGCGATCGCACCTAAAATTACTTTAATCGACTATAACAAAAACCAAGCCTTTCGCAAAGAATTAGAAAACCCTTTAGATTGTGCCGTGTATCTGGATACAGAATCGGTATCATGGATGAATCTTGACGGGTTAGGGAATGAAACAATTTGGAGGCAATTAGGGGAAGTGTTTAACCTTCATCCGATTACCCTTGAAGATATTGTTAATGTTCCTCAGCGTCCAAAAATAGTAGAATACGATGATCATTTAGTCTTGATTTCTCGTATGGTGACGATAGATAAACAATCGAATTTCTTCGTCAGTGAGCAAATTAGCTTCGTTTTAGGAAGACATTATCTCTTAACCATCCACGAAAAATTTGATTCCGATGGTTTTAATGAAGTAAGAGACAGAATTCGTCATCAAAAAGGATTAATTAGGGAAAAAGGGGTGGATTATTTATTTTACGCTCTTATTGATGCTATCATAGACGATTTTTTCCCCGTGATGGAGATATATGGAGAATTGGTGCAATTATTGCAGAATGAAGTTGTCACCACTCCTACCCGTCAATCATTAACAAAAATTCATCAATTACAACAAGATTTACTCTTAATACGTCGTGCAGTTTGGCCTTTAAGAGATGCGGTTAATTCCTTACTCAGAGATGGAAATGAATTAATATCTGATGAAACAAGGGTTTATTTACGGGATTGTTATGATCATCTCATTCAAATTCTCGACATGGTAGAAAACTATCGAGACTTAGCATCTAGTTTAACAGATATATATCTTTCCTCAGTAAGTAACCGTATGAATGAGATCATGAAAACCTTAACGGTGGTTTCCAGCGTGTTTATTCCCTTAACCTTTATTGCAGGGATTTATGGCATGAATTTCAACACTGATAAATCTCCCTATAATATGCCAGAATTAAATTGGTATTGGGGATATGTGTTTGTCTGGATATTAATGTTAATAGTAGGCAGTGGGATGATTCTCTTTTTTTGGCGAAAAGGTTGGTTTAGTAACCTAGATAACCTCAAAAAATAGAAAATAATAGTGATGAATTTTTTATTTTCGCCAATTAATAAATTCTAAATTGGGGATTCTTTCAAATTCTTTAGTATTTGCAGTAATTAAAGTTAATCCTGTTGATAATGCCTTAGCTCCAATTAAAATATCATAAGCACCAATAGAAGTACCATTTTTTCTTAAAAAAGCCCTAATATTCGCCGATAAATTAGCTTCTTTTTCTAAAAAGTAAGAAGTAAAAGCAATGAGATTGTTAATTCTACATTCTGCATTTTCCATAGTTTTTTATGTATCAATAATATAACAGTTGATCGATGACATTGAAACAAATTATTACATAAACTTGATGAGAATTTAATTAGAATTGAGACAAAGAAAGTTAATTGTTCAGTCAAAGAGATTTTCAATTAACAATAGTTTTAAAGGAATAAAAATTATGTTACATCATCTGTCAATCGCAGTCAAAAATCCAGCTCATGTTGCCCGAGTACTTGCAAAGATTGTACAAGGACAAGAATTTCCTTTTCCTGTTTTTCCTAATTCATATATTGTGATAGTGGGAGATAAATATGGTACTGCCATTGAAATTCAACCCCTAGGCTTAGAATTGATACCGGGTGAAACAGCAGTTATTTCCCAAACAAATACTTCTCCTTCTAGTTTTAGTTCGACTCATGCCGCTATGACAGTACCTAGTAGTCAAGCCGAAATTGAAGCGATCGCAGAAAATGAAGGTTGGCTACATCGGTATTGCGATCGAGGTCCTTTTGATTTAATAGAAGTGTGGGTAGAAAACCATTTCATGTTTGAATTTATCCCACCAGAAATGAGTTCTCGTTATACTGATTTTATGTCGATCGAAAAATACTCAAGTTTTTTAAATGGAGGACAAATTCAGCTTCATAAAAAAACTTGAGTAGCAGTTATAGATAAATTAAGACAAGTAAAAGAGACAGGATTGGCTCTCGTAGAAAAACTAACTAAGACACTAATAATTCTTTGTACCTTTCTTTGGGGCTTTGCGCCTTTGCGAGAAACAATCCTTAAATTTTGTGTTCACCATTACAGCGAAAATAGAATCTATAAGATATAATCAACTTTTAGAGTGAGTCAGCCTAATTCCGAGTTAAAAAGAAGCGGAGGAACCAAATTGGGGGCTTATTTTTACTTTAACAGTAAAAAGGGACATCTCTCAGTCCTAGCCCGTCAGCTAACTTCGTAGGCATTGAGAGGAGACTAAAGAATGAGCATTTTTTGTCTCAATTTCATTTAGGTATTCCGACTTTGACAAATCTCTACATTCGATTACCTTTATTTGACTTTGAGGTGTAATTTAATATGAATTATTGTTAATTTTCTAATTTTTATTAACTATAAAAACTGATTGATTTTGCTTTAATTTTTAAGCAAGGTTACTTGTTTTTGTACTTAATTTTAAAGAGATATTTTCACGCAAAGGCGCAAAGGACGCAAAGGTTTAAAAGTCTTTGTGGATGTTGCTTTTTAGTAGTACTCATGAATATTTTTAGTAAAAATAAAGTAAATAAGGCTTTTTATATGGGTTTTAAAAAAAATAATTTTCTCGAAAAATTTACTAATTCTCAGGTTTTTTTACCGTTAATTGGTTTTGCAGGAATCATAGTTTTATGGTGGATTATTGCTCTTTTTCGTAGTGAAATGATGCCTACTCCTCCCGAAGCGTTAGCGAAAAATCTTGACTTTATTTTACATCCTTTTTACCGTCGAGGACCAGGAGATTTAGGGTTAGGATGGTTACTATTAGCTAGTTTGAGGCGAGTCTGTATTGGTTTTTTATTGGGTGCGATCGTCGCTATTCCTGTAGGTTTTTTAATCGGGATGAATAACACCGCATGGCAAATTCTCAACCCTGTTATTCAAGTTTTTAAACCTGTTTCTCCTCTTGTTTGGTTGCCCATCGCTTTAGCAATCTTCAATTCTGCTGAACCTTCAGCTATTTTTGTAATTTTTATTACTTCTTTATGGTCAACGATTATCAATACCGCAGAGGGAGTTAAAAACGTTCCTGCGGAATATTTAGAAGTGGCTCAAGTGTTGGAAATGCCTCGTTGGAAACAGTTGGTAACGGTAATGCTTCCTGCTAGTTTGCCCTATATTTTCACCGGGTTACGCATCAGTTTAGGGATTGCATGGTTAGTCATCGTAGCCGTAGAAATGTTGACAGGAGGTATCGGTATTGGCTTTTTTGTCTGGGATGAGTGGAATCGTCTTAATGTTAGTTCGGTATTTTTAGCGGTATTTGTCATTGGTATTACGGGGTTAATTCTTGATTATGCCCTTGCTAAATTACAAACTCTCGTTACTCATCGTCCTGCGAGGGGGTAAAATTTATGACAAATTATCATCGTCGTTTATTTTTGCAAGGCATAGGGGCAACCGTTGGTGCCATCACCCTTAATAGTTGTACCAAAACACAAAGTAATCAACCCTCAAATATCCCTGATACTGCTTTAGCCGTTGAACCGATTATCAAGCCAGAAACCCTTGAAAAACCTAATTTAACCGTTGGTTTTGTTCCTGTTAATGACTGCGCCCCTTTTGCGATCGCATGGGAAAAAGGCTTTTTTCGCAAGTATGGTTTAAATGTAACTTTGAGTCGGGAAGCGAGTTGGGCAAACTCCAGAGACGGGATTATTTTTGGTCGTTTAGATGCTTCTCCTGTTGTCTCAGGTTCGATAACAAACGCCAGATTAGGGGCAGAAGGGGCGAGAAAATTTCCCTTGTGTGCGGCTATGACAATTCACCGTCACGGCAACGCTTTAACCATGAATCGTAAACTATGGGAAGGGGGAATAAGACCTTGGTTCACCTATAATGGTAATTTAGACGCTTTTGGACAGGATTTACGCAATTTTTGGCAAAAAGCTCCCCTTAATGAACGAGTTTGGGCTGTGGTGCTGAGTTCCGCTATTTATGAGTATTTTGTTCGTTATCTTGTGGCTTCTGTGGGTTTAAATCCCATCGATGAATTGCGAGTAATCATCACCCCTCCACCGCAAATGGTAAGTAATATGAGAATCGGAGCAATGCAAGCCTATATGGTAGCTGAACCTTGGAATACAAGGGCTATCAGTGGCAATGAAGGCATCGGCTTTACCTTTGCTCAAGGGCGAGAAATATGGCGAGGGCATCCAGACAGACTCTTAGCAGTACAAGAATCTTTCATTGAGCAAAACCCCAAAACCTATCGCTCATTAGTGAAAGCCATGATAGAAGCCTGTCAATATTGCAGTAAACAAGAAAATCGAGAAGAAGTAGCCCAAATTATCTCTCAACGATCATTTACTGGTGCTAAAAGTAAATATACAGAAGCCGGTATAATCGGTAACTTTAATTATGGAGGCTTTGATGATCAACCGAGAATAAAAAAAAGTTTAGAAACGACTCTATTTTTTGACTTACCTCCCGAAGTATCAAATATCGAAAACGATCATTCAACCTTCCTATGGCAATCCGATAGCTTCTGGTTAATGACACAAGCCACAAGGTGGGGGCAAATTCCTGAATTTCCTCGTAATGCCGAAGAAATAGCCAAAAAAGCGTGGCGTACCGACTTATACCGAGAAATAGCTACCGAAATGGGCATCAACTGCCCTCAAGACGATTATAAAATAGTGGACGGAAAAGCCTTTATTGATGGAAAATCCTTTGATGCGAGTAACCCAATTAACTACATTAACTCCTTCGACATTCGAGCTAATCGCCCACAAATTTATAGTTTTACTTAGGAATTCTTTGTACCTCTTTGCGCCTTTGCGCCTTTGCGAGAAACAATAACCCATCAAAAGAAAATGACACAACAACAATTTTTAACTATCGAAAACGTAGTCAAATCCTTCAAAAAACCAGACGGCAGTGATTTTGTCGTTTTAAACGGTATTCACCTAAGTGTAGGAGAAAAAGAATATGTCTCCGTAATCGGACATTCAGGCTGTGGCAAATCAACCCTCGTCAGAATCGTTGCGGGATTAGAAAAGCCTACCTCTGGCATGGTGACACTAGAAGGAAAACGAATCACTAAACCCGGTGCCGATCGCATGATGGTATTTCAAGGATACGCTCTCTTACCTTGGTTAACCGTCAGGGAAAATATCAGATTAGCGGTTGATGAAGTATTTAAAAAAGCCACCGTTGCTGAAAAAATCAGCATTGTGAATAAACATATCGAAATGGTAAAATTAACTCCCGCCGCCGACAAGTATCCTCACGAACTTTCAGGAGGTATGAAACAAAGAGTTGGGGTTGCCCGTGCCTTAGCTACTCGTCCTAAATTATTATTGTTAGATGAACCTTTTGGAGCGTTAGATGCTTTAACTCGCCCGAAGTTACAACAGCAGGTAATCGATATTTGGGAAAATCACCGTCAGGCTGTGATGATGATTACTCACGATGTGGATGAGGCTATTTTTATGTCTGATAAAGTTGTGATGATGACAAATAGCCCAAACGCTACGATTGGTAAGGTACTTGATATTCCTTTACCACGCCCCCGTCATGCCCATGAATTACGAGAGACAACGGAATATTATCATTTGCGTAATGAGGCGTTAGATTTTCTGGAAAATTATCAGTAGGGTTTTTTCTCTGCCTCGATCGTAAAACAAACATCTTGCCTGTTGTGCATCAGTAAAACAGGCATCTTGCCTGTGCATCAGTAAACAAGCATCTTGCCTGTGCATCAGTAAAATTAAAAGTCGAACGGAAGTCTGTCTTGAAGCATTAGCCTATGAATGATGAAGCCTATGTTATACTGTGTTTGTTAGTAATAGGTAGTTCGTAACCATTATCCTATAATGAGATATAGTTATTTCAAATAAGAATGAAACAGTTTAATAATATTAAAAATTCTCAAAAACTTTCATTGGTGGGTATAGCCCAATCTACATAATTTTTTTGACTAAAGTGACTTAATTTATACAAAATTTAGATTGTTAAATAATAATTTATTTTTTTATTTTCAAGAAGTAAATATACTAAAATATGCGACAAATAAATAATAATAGTAGAGCCGAATTAGATATTAATTTTATTCAGGTTTTTCTCGGTGCATTAGGATTAACAATTATCATTTATGCAATCCTTTTTCCTTTCCAACAATCTTATTTAGGTATTCTTCTTTACCAAAGAGGTTTTACCCAACATTTAGCTATTTTTTTCTCTTGTATTGTTGCTATTATTACAGTAAATAAGTATCAAAAGATTATCAAAGAAACCAATATTTTAAATAAAATTGGAGTACCTGATAATATTAATTTTCATGATCATAAATCATATCAATTAGTTTCTCTTCAAGAAGATTTTGCTCGTACCCCTACAATGATTACTAAGCGATTAAGTCGTATTTTAAATGCTTATATTCTCTCTGGTAGTCGTAAAATTGTGACGGAATTAGCCTTAGATGATAGCTCGTTTTATCTTAGTGCTTCCGAATCTTCTTATGCTTTACCCCGAATTTTAGTCTGGGCTATTCCTTTATTGGGATTTATCGGTACGGTATTGGGTATTAGTCAGGCTGTTAATGGTTTTAATGGTTTCCTTAACAATACTGCACAAGTTGATCAAATTAAAGAGGGTATTGCTACTGTAACTACGGGATTGGCGATCGCCTTTGATACTACTTTATTAGCATTATTTTTAAGTGTCATGGTGATGATTCCTTTAGTGATAGTAGAAAAAATGGAATCTCAATTATTATTAAATACCGAAATTTATATTAATGATCATATTTTACCTCGTTTAAAAGAACATAAAGAACCACAAGAAATTGAGCTAAAAACACAACTTATTTCCGAGCAAATTATTAATATTATTGAAGAAAAATTACCTAATAAATATGATTTAATTCAGTCAGTAAAAGATGTTTTACCCACTACGGAAGAATTAGTTAATCCTGCAGAAATTTACGCTAAAGAAGCAGCTAAAAATTTGATAGAAAATTTTATGAATCAGTTACAAGAAATTCAAATTAAACAGATTGAACTAATTGACAGTATTAATGAGGTTAATAAAATTATTTTACAAGAAGGAAATTTACCGAGAAAAAGCGATTTTGATAAATTAATCAAATATTATATCGTCTATTTGGGAATTTTTCTTTTTGTTGTCATTCTATCTTTATTTTTCAAAAAATAACCTGTTTGATTTGATTATTTATTCCTCTTCCCTCACAAAACCAAATTTTAGGTAACAGTAATACAAAATCGTGAAACTATATTCAAGTCTCATCTTGATGTAAAACTGAGAATTAAATATTATTTAATCAGTTATTTAAGAAGAATGGAAAGGGAAAATAAAACTACGACATTTGATGAGATTGTGTTAAATATTTTACCCTTATTAAAAAATGGCACAACTCCAGAAAATCAGACAATTTTGACTGTTTTAGAAGACATTGCCGAAAAAGTCTGCGAAAACCATTGGAAATTAAAAGGAGAAGGGCAATTAACCCTATTTTAATATTCGTTAATCTTTATTCCCTGACTTCTGCAATAAGTATAATATAAGGCAATTAACAGCAAAGTTATTTACTTATATTTCAGATAATTGTTGACTTTTAGGACTTTCTAAAACTAATATAACACTTCTCAATTATTTCTTGTCCTTATCTTACCATTATCTCTTTGTACATTTCTTTGCGACTTTGCGCCTTTGCGAGAAAAAAAAATGAATAAAAAACGAGGCAGACATAAAATATTTATCGGTATGGCACCAGGAGTAGGTAAAACCTATAAAATGCTTCAGGATGCTAAAAGTCTTAAACAACAAGGTATTGATGTAGTCATTGGACTTTTAGAAACCCATAACCGTCAAGAGACTTTATTACAGGCTAAAGGTTTAGAAGTTATCCCCCGGAAGTCTATTTCTCAAACTAATCCCACTCTAACAGAAATGGACACGAAAGCGATTGTCGATCGCCATCCCCAATTAGTGTTAATTGATGAATTAGCCCATACTAATATCCCTAACTCTCGTTATCCAAAGCGTTATCAAGATGTGGAAGAAATTCTTAACGCCGGAATTGATGTCTATTCTACTGTTAATATTCAACACCTAGAAAGCCTTAATGATCTTGTAGCAAAAATTACTGGTGTAGTGGTTAGAGAACGTATCCCTGATCGTATTTTAGAAGAAGCTGATCAAGTCGTTGTCATTGATGTTACCCCAGAAACCTTAGAAGAACGTTTATTAGCAGGTAAAATTTACGCTAGTAATAAAATTGAGCAATCTTTAAGAAATTTTTTTCAACGTAAAAATTTAATCGCTTTAAGGGAACTAGCTTTAAGGGAAGTGGCGGATACCGTTGAAGAAGAAGGAGAAGAATCTTTATCTCCAGCTCAATCTTATTCTATTCAAGAAAGGGTGTTAGTTTGTGTATCTACCTATCCTAATTCTTTACGTTTATTACGTCGGGGTGCAAGATTAGCTAATTATATGAATGCCCCTCTATTCGTTTTGTTTGTTCAAAATCCTGACCATTTTCTCTCCAAAGCAGAAGCCTTACATATTGAAACCTGTGAACAATTGTGTCAAGATTTTGGGGGTAATTTTTTAGTAATTAAGAGTTATAATGTTCCTAATACCATCACCGAAGTTGCTGAAAAAGAAAAAATCACTCAAATTGTCATCGGAGAAAGTCAACAATCCCGTTGGAAACAATTTCTTAAAGGTTCTTTTACTCAAAAATTAATAAAGTTAATCTGGAAAAAACAAATTGATTTACACATTATCGCCACTCCTTAAATTTTAAATACCTTTTCTTAAAAAAATGACCATAAAAGTACTACTCGTTGAAGACTCTCCTGTTGCTACTATATTATTACAAAAAATTATCAATGCTTCCTCTGATATTCAAGTTGTCGGTACGGCTAAAAATGGTCTTGAAGGTTTGGAATTACTGAAAAAATTAAATCCAGACGTTATTTGTAGTGATTTACATATGCCAAAAATGAACGGCTTAGAATTTACAAAGGAAGTTATGGCTAATTTCCCCAAACCAATTTTAGTTATTAGTGCGTCGGTACAAGAAGAAGATACAAAACACGTTTTTGATGTTTTAAATGCCGGTGCAGTAGATATATTTCCAAAACCCCGTAGCGGACAACCTAAAGATTATGATTTTATCACTGAATCTTTACTAACCAAAATTCGAGTATTATCGGGTATCAAGGTTTTTCGTCGGAAATCATCCTCTACATCTATTCTACCTATCCCTAGTTCCTCTACTTCCCAATCCACCCCAGTAAAAAGTACTCCTTCAACTATTTCTTCCCATAAGAAAATTCAAATGATTGCTATTGGCACTTCAACTGGTGGCCCGCAAGTATTGTTAGAAATTTTAGGTAAAATCCCAGCTCATTTTTCTGTGCCCATTGTCTGTGTACAACATATCAGTGAAGGTTTTTTAGATGGTTTAATTGATTGGTTGAACAATAATTGTCAATTAAAAGTAAAAGTTGCGATGACGGGAGAAAAACCCCAAGGAGGTTATATTTATTTTCCCCGAGAAAAACATCATTTAGAATTTGATCGTAATGGGAGATTTTTCTGTTTTACTGGGCTTCCTGTTGATGGGCATTGCCCTTCTGTAACCGTTACATTTAATTCCTGTGCCAAAGTTTTCGGTAAAAATGCCATTGGTGTTTTATTGACAGGTATGGGTAAAGATGGTGCTCAAGGTTTACTAGCCATGTCTCAACAAGGTGCTTACACCATCGCTCAAGATGAAGCTAGTTCCGTAGTTTTCGGTATGCCCGGGGAAGCTATTCGTTTAGGTGGTGCTAAAAAAGTTCTACCAGATCATGCTATCGCTTCTCATTTGATGACATTAACAAGATAACTAGGCTACAATTATCAGCTGTAGAGTAGATTTTAGATCAATATAAAGAAAAAAAATTGAAAGATTTAACTATTGCACAAAAGTTTAATAATTATCGATTTGCTGATTATAAACAGGAAGTAATTGAGTTATTAAAAAAAGTAACTACTGTTAGTGTTGAAACAATTAAAATTATTAATCAAATGAATTAATGAAAGTCTAATCTCTTAAATTTCCTTGAGAGGTAGTCAGTAATTGCATTGGATTCATGTCTAAATTATAGGCAATCCACGCAAAACCACCGCTAAAAATTGCTATTGTTACTACTAATGCACTTGTCAATAATTTTACTTTTTGGTGTAAAGATTTGATTTCTAATTTACTTTCTTGAAGAGTAGGAAATAATTCATGGGCTATCACTTCTGCTTCTAAAGTTGTCGTTGGTTTATCAGGAAACTCTACAAGAGTATAAAGCCAGTCAGTGATAAGTTGAGGACATTTTGGCTGTAAATATAATTTTACTCCTAAAGATTGAGCCACAGGACGAGGTAAACGAGTTAAATATTTTAGAGTTAAATTAATACCCCATAAAGGACAATATTTATTGATTAAATTTATCATTGCAATATCATATAAACACCCAACAATACTTTTAGCAGTAGCTTCTTCTCGTCTAAATAATTGATCTAAAAGTATTAAAATCTCTTGTAAATTTTGTTGTTCTTTATCAACTTCTTCTTGAGTTTTAATTTTACTCATAATCTTAATTATATTATTAATTAACTTATATAGCTAGTTTAAATTAATTGTGCAAATACATCTTATTTTTGTCAATTTTATCAAAGAGTTGACATAAGTCTATCAATAGTGTATGATAACGACAACATTTTCTGAGAGTTTGAGTATGATCATAATGGTATCCGAGTAGCGATTAATGTGGATGGTGAGGAGACTCGCTTCTTAATTGACAAGAATCAACAGCAATACGCCCAAGTGATTGAGGAATATCAACTTATCAAAGAAAATGAGGGAAAAACTGAAAACCGTTACTAGAAAATATTTTCAGGTTTATGATTATATCGAACTCAGGTAATTTATGTAGATCCTGCTAAATTATGAGAAAGGTAGCTTTTCTAACCAGAAGTTTCGATGAATTTAACCAATGGGCAATTAACGACAAAAAAATTTACGCTAAAATAGTTGATCTCATTAAAGATATACAAAGAAATCCTTTTTCTGGATTAGGAAAACCAGAAGCATTAAAACAGGAATTATCAGGATTATGGTCACAACGTATTACGAGAGAGCATCGCTTAGTATATCGTGTTTGTGATCAAGAGATTGTTATTATTTCTTGTAAGTTTCATTATTAATCATGGGTGTACAGCATACCTTTAGCATATTTTTTTTGAGGGAGTGCGATCGAGTTTTGGAGAGAGTGCGATCAGTTTTGGGAGTTCGGGTATTTCCCCAATATTTTGATAAAAATTATTTATTCTTTAATAACTCAATAAATTCGTCCACTTCTAAGTCAGCTTGTCGGATAATAGCTCTTAGAGTTCCTTTATCAAGATTTTTATGATTAGGAACTACTACTTCAGCAAAAGGATCATCTCGACAGAGAATAATATGACTTCCTTTTTGACGCTTAATGCAAAAACCTGTTTTTCCCAATGTTTGAATACACTCTTTGCCCGAAATTTGAGGTAATTTACTCATAGGGAAAGTGTTACTGTGTCAACTTTATCTTCAGGAATAATACGTCCTTCTTCCCGAAGAAGTTCAAGATATAATTCTATTGCTTCTTGAATATTAAAGATTGCCTCCTCTTTTGTTTTTCCTTGACTAATACAAGGAGGTAAACTGGGACATTGAGCAACCCAATAACCGTTTTCTCCAGGATAGATAATTACTTGTCTCATCAGTGATTTGTCGATAAAATTTTATCATTTTGATCCTAGCATGATTGAAGATGATTTCTCTTAGTATTTTTTTTGAGTGCGATCGGTTTTAGGGAGTTCGATCAATTTTAGAGGGCAATCGGTTTTGGGAATTGAGTTTGTAGGTTGGGTTGTGAAGATGAACCCAAAGCAACCTTAAAACTGTTAAAATTAAAAAGTTGTTAGCATAACATACTCATAATGAATGCACTAAAATATAAAGCAACTGTAAAAAACGGTCAACTCAACTTACCTACTATTGACTTACCTGAAGGAACAGTGGTTGAGGCAATTTTATTAATTCAAGAATCAACGGAAATGGATGAAACAGATTATCTGCTTTCAACATCTGCTAACCGTCAGCATCTCCAAGAAGCCATAGAATCCCTTAAAAATCCTGATAACTATATTTATGTAGATCCTGCTAAATTATGAGAAAGGTAGCTTTTCTAATCAGAAGTTTCGATGAATTTAACCAATGGGCAATTAACGACAAAAAAATTTACACTAAAATAGTTGATCTCATTAAAGATATACAAAGAAATCTTTTTTCTGGATTAGGAAAACCAGAAGCATTAAAACACGAATTATCAGGATTATGATCACGACGTATTACGAGAGAGCATCGCTTAGTATATCGTGTTTGTGATCAAGAGATTGTTATTATTTCTTGTAAGTTTCATTATTAATTATGGGTGTACAGCGTACCTTTAGCATATTTTTTTTGAGGGAGTGCGATCGAGTTTTAGAGAGTGCCATCGGTTTTGGAAGTTTGATCGAGTTTTGGGAGAGCGATCCTACCTATTGATAATATTTTAATTTTAGTTGCTACTATGTTTTTTTCTACTAGCTTCTTGCAAAATACGCTCTTGTTCTTCCAGTGATGTTTCAGCCGTTACGATGATTGCATGAGGGCGAGGACGACTAACAAACTCTTTCCAAGCAATTTCATCTTTTCTATTTTTCAAAATATATTTTCTTAATTCATTTAAGGACATTTCTTTAAAGTTCAACAATTTCGTACCTCCATGTACCATCCCTAAAAATTGTTATTTCAATACTTTCAAGGTCACCAGCAATGATAAATATTTCTTCTCTATCTACATCATATCTGAATAGATAAATTGGCTGATAAAAATTAGATAGATATTGACATATAATCACCACTTGTCGCATTTGATTAACTGTCGGCAATATTATTTTCCTCTATTTTTTGATTTTTTGATTTTACAACTTTTAAGTGATTTTATTTTATAAATTTTTTAAGTAATGCCATCGGTTTTGGGAGCGCGATCGGTTTTGAAGATCAAAGCCAATACCCATCCCTGAATTTACTCTTAAAAAGCTATAATCAATATGAAATTGTGCATAAAAAATTATTATGAAAGCAGAGTTTACCGCCATTATTGAATTAGCAACTGAAGGAGGTTACTGGCCTATTTGTCCTGAAGTACCCGGAGCAAATGGACAGGGAGAAACGATTGAAGAAGCAAAGGAAAGCCTAAAAAGTACCATTCAATTAATTTTTGAAGATCGTTTAGCAGATATTCGTCAAGAAGCGATCGAGGAGAAAATTTGCATTCCATGAAACGTAAGAAATTAGAAAAGAAGTTACGCATAGCTGGTTGCTATCTTAAACGAGAAGGTTCTTCTCACTCCCCCTGGATTAATCCTCAAACTGGAGTTGATGATTATTTAACCATTATCTCCTGTCGGTATCATTATCCAGAATAAGGGGAAAATTGAAGATAAAGACTGTTGGTTGTCTTCATGACTCGCTTTACAATCTTCACAGACATTCCCAATAGTTTAAATCGGCTCAAGCGATTAGTTTACCTTGATTTTGGTGGTACGATCAAGCAGTGTGCATTTGGTATCGATTTTTGTGGGGGGGGGAAATTTGTTAGATTTATAATTGAAAAGATAAAACTATCAGAAATAAAATAGAATTATAATACAAGCAATTTTTAGGGAAATATTAGATGCCTCCCAACAACTTCCCTTAGAAGATCAAGAAACTTAATTCAGATTTTAAAAAATCGTCTTATTGAATAAAAACGAGCCGAATTAGTAAAAGATGTCAAGGAAGCTCAACAAGAGTATGCTGAGGGCAAATGTCAACCAGAATCTGCTGAAGCGATTAATTTACCTTGATTTTGGGAGGTTCGGGCGCACCGGGTGCCTTTGGCATCGATTTTTGAAAAAGTGATGGTTTATAATAGTGTAGAGGACTTTTGGAGAAAAGTAGATGCTAGAAATCAATAAAAACTATGTCTTAGACACTAATCAAAAACCGATTGCGGTTCAGATTTCCATTACTGAATTTGAAAAAATCGAAGAAATTCTTGAAGATTATGGACTAGGAAAACTGATAGAAGAAGTTGAAAAGGAAGAAACTCTTTCTAAAGAAAAAGCCTTAGACTATTTAGCAGAAATCAAAAATCAGAATGTGGAAAATTGAATCAAAAAGTTTGTAAAAGAAATAACAGTTTTACCAAATGATATACAATCTCGTATAGAGTTAATTGTTTTCAATCAATTAGAAACCGAGAATCCTTTTGAATTAGGTTATCTCAACAAAATGAAAGGCTATAAAGATAAGTATAAAATTAGGGTGGGAGATTATAGAATTGGCTTAACCATTGATAAAACCAATCAAACTATTATCTGTCAACGAGTGACACATCGTAGAGAAATTTACCAAATATTCCCTTAAGGTAAATCATTAAAAACCTGATTTAATTCAGGGTGAATTATGCCACTTTAAAACAGAAAAAACTAGGGTAAAAGTGAGCAAATCTGTGATATATCAGTATGTTTAAAACATATAGTACTTTTCAAATTGGAAAACCACTGCCTAAACTTGCAATGCACACCACAGAGTACATTTATAATAAATTTTTGTGGTTCATTGATCTAAAAACGGCCGTAAAATAAAAGTGAAATAATACTTGAAATCAAGAAAATCATGAGCAATAAAGAGTATCACGGGTATTTCTACCAGTAACAGGATTAGTACCACTGGCCATTTCACATAGCAACTCTTCTAAATCAGGACGTAAAATTACATCTGTAAAATCAGCACCTTCTATATTCGCTTTTTCAAATTTAGTATTCGTAGCAAATGCACCTTCAAGAATAGCGTTATGAAGATTAACTCTTGTCATTCTCGCTGAATCTAATACTGCGTTAGTTAAATTAGCACCTTCTAAATTTGCTGAATCCATATTAGCCCCGAAAAAACTAACTCCTTGTAAATTTGCGTGACTAAAATTGCTACTACGAAGATTAGCTTTATTAAAAGTTGATCCTACTAAATCTTGTCCTGAAAAATCACTTTCAAATAGATCTCTTTTGGTATAATCTAAGGCTTCTACAGGATTAACTATCGTTATAAAACTGATTATTAATGCTAACGTTAGACTAATTAATTTTAATAAAATCATCATGAATTATTGTCAAAAAATTTTTTTATAAAGAATTCAAATTCGTAATGAGAAATAAGAAATAAGAAATAAATAGTTAAATCTTGTATATCAATTCAAAACCTACTTTAGAATTTAGAGTTTAGAATGAAGAAATTTGCCCTGTGCATCGTTGCTTATTGCATTGTTGCCGCGACTTGTGCAAAAAGTCTATTATCAATTTTTAAAAGTTTTATTTAAGTCTTCGATTAATTCGTCTATCTCCTCAATGGCTTGGTTTACATCTAAACGCAAACTACCCAAGTCCGGTTTGTCTAATAGTTTTATTAATAATTGTCTTTTATTAGCGATAGAATTAATTTGATTGATAATAGCTTTGGTCATAATCTTAAGATCTAAAATAATTATAGTCTATGATTCATTATCCACTGTAACGCCCCATTTTTATCAATAAATTTGCCTTCTATATAAGCAATTTGCACATCTATTAATAATTGTTTAATTAATGGGCTAGGAGGAATTTTCAAAGACTCCATTAAATCCTTCCCTGTTAGTAAGGGTTGTGGATGTGCCACAGAATCTTGATTATCTAAATAACGCTCAAATAACATAGTAATTAAATTAGGAGAAATATCATGGGCAAGAGCAAAAATTGCTAAATTAGGGAATATTTTACCTACGGATAAAAAGAAAAAATATTGTGACGATAAATTAGTCGAAAAATCTTCTTCTAATAAACGAGAAGTATATTTCAGAATAATTATTACTGCTTTAATTTCTTGACGAGAATATTTTAGATTCACTAATTCTTTTTGTGCAATGTCTATATTATTGTCTGTTAAACAAGCTAATTTTGCACTGCTATAAGCCTCTACATTAATATTTTTAAAATCATTAAAATTTTCTCGTAACCATCCAATCCAAAAATCAATTTTGTTTAAATATTTTATCTTTTCTTCATCGAGATTTTGCCAATAAATAGATAATAAACCATCTTTAAAAGCCTCTTTTAGCCAATAAGTGCCATTCTCACTCTCTAATAAATAAGTAAATTCACTATTAATTCTTTCAGGTGCAACTTTTATTAAAAGGGGAGTTAATTCTCTAATGGCTTTACGGGTTTCAGATTCAATGGTAAAATTAAGTTGACAAGCCTGACGATAACCTCTTAACAATCGTAAAGGATCATCTTCCAAGTTTTTCATCAAGATCATTCTCATTATCTTCTGTTTTAAATCTTTTTGACCATTTAAAGGATCAATTAATTTTTTTTCCTGACAATTATAAGCGATGGCATTAATCGTATAATCTCGTCTCAATAAATCTTTTTCGATGGAATCACCTTCCTGTTGAGCAAAATCGATGGTAGCATGAGGAAAAACTACCCTAGCAATGTTTCGTTCTGAATCTAACACCACAAAACCAGCATGATATAAATTAGCAATATTTTTCGCTATTTTAATTACCGAATGAGGTAACACAAAATCTAAATCTAAATATTTTTTAGTCCGATTTAGTAATACATCCCTAACTGCACCGCCTACTAAATAACCATCAGAAGGTAATAAATCAATATCGAAAGGTAAATTATCAACAATAAAAGTACTTAAAAACATTAGAAATTGACAAAAAAAGTCCCTAAAATTTGGCAATAGTCCTTTTCTAAGCATACTATAGCAATCCCTATTACTGATTAATTCTTAATTGTTACTTATTCTCAGTCGATCGCCTCAAGTACATTAAAATGGTATTTAAGTCAAATTATGTAAACTTATAGAAATAATTGAGAGCAAGAGATCAAATATTTGCTATGGTAAAATCTGATAATATTTTAAATGCAAATAATCTAGTTAAGGGATAAGTAAAATGTCAGAAGTGACAGAAGTCAAAGAAGCGGATTTTAAAGAGGTTGTCTTAGAGAGTAATCTTCCTGTATTGGTTGATTTTTGGGCGCCTTGGTGTGGTCCTTGTCGCATGGTAGCTCCTGTAGTTGACGAAATTGCTCAACAATATGACGGCAAAGTCAAAGTAGTAAAAGTCAACACCGATGAAAATGCTAAAATTGCTACTGATTATGGAATTCGTAGCATTCCTACCTTGATTGTATTTAACGAAGGGGAAGTTAAAGAAACTGTAGTTGGTGCGGTGCCTAAAAATACTCTTTCTAATACTTTAGATAAGTATATTGATTAGTTACTGTAACCTTTGCATTATCCCACGTTATGATTATTTCGTGGGAATTTTTTATTTGAAAGAAAATGTCTTTATTAACACCGTCTGATAAAACTTATTTATATCAACCGAAAAATCTTCAACGTTTGTTAAATAAATTGCCAGATTATGAAAATAATAAATGGTTAAAAAGATCTTTAAAGATATTAGCAAAAATTGTCAAAAAAAATCAAGTTGATTCTTTAGAATGGAAAATTTTGACAGCTACCTTAAAAGATTTAGAAAAAGGATTTAGAGTTTTTTCTGATTATCGTCAGTGTCGTAAAATAACCATTTTTGGATCAGCTAGAACACCTGTTGATACCTTAGAATATAAATTAGCTAAAGATTTTGCTCAAAAAGTTACTGAGTTAGGTTTTATGGTGTTAACTGGTGCAGGAGGAGGTATTATGGCAGCGGGAAATCAAGGAGCAACCTCAAAAAAATCCTTTGGTTTAAATATCAAATTACCTTTTGAACAAAATGCTAATTCTTTTATCAAAAATGATCCTAAACTAATTAGTTTTAAGTATTTTTTTACTCGCAAATTATTCTTTTTAAAGGAAAGTGATGCTATCGTACTTTTCCCTGGTGGATTTGGCACTCAAGATGAAGCATTTGAAACCATAACTTTATGTCAAACAGGAAGACAACCGCCTATTCCTTTAATTTTAATCGATAAACCGGAGGGTAATTACTGGAAAAGTTGGCATAATTATATTTGTGATCATCTTTTAGAAAACGGTTATATTCAACCTGAAGATACACAAATTTACACTATTACCGATAATGTTGAGAGTGCTTGTAAAGCTATCCAAGAATTTTATCGAGTATATCATTCTTGTCGTTATCTGAAAGATTTATTTGTCATGAGATTAAATTATGACTTAACTCCTCTAGAAATTGAACAATTAAACGAAAAATTTAGTGATATACTAATCAAAGGAAAAATTGAAAAATTACCAACTCCACAAAAACAAAAAGCAGAAACCGATTATTTACCAGGTATTAGCTTTTATCTACAATCAAGAAAATTTAGCCGTCTTTATTCGATGATTAACGTTATCAACACTTTTCCTTGTCAAGATTCCCCTTATTGTCAACCTCAATACCGTTAAACCTTAATAAATAAAACCATAAGTTGCTAATAACTGATTACAACAGTTTTTATTTCCTTAAACCACACTTTGGATTCTGCCAAGGGTGCCTTGGCACCATGAGCTTCATGAGCGAGAAATAAAAAATGTGGCTTATTTATCTGAAAAGCGATGTATATGACCGCTACGCCGTTTTACCTCAGTTTATGACCTGGAAAACCAGGGGGATACCAACGTTTCTGTGTTCGTTTCCGAGTACAAATGCTCGGTTTACTGCTACGAGAACTCAGTTAGTTTCCTTATAACTCAAGTATAGATCAAAAAACTTGATTGGCAGTCACCAACGTAGTAGTCAACTTATTAACTATGATAAAGGTTTAATGATCTTTGAGCAACATTTTTTATCATTAACGGAAATATCCCCTCTTCGTTACAAAATGTTAAATTATGCAGTGACGAATCGCTGTATTTTAGAAATAAAGATCCTTATGAAAAAACAATAAATAGTTCAATATGTTAAATAAAGTTTTATATGCTGATTCTGGGACTGGTCACACTCAAGAAATGTTGAAAATGTTGTTAGATATTCCCACATTTCAACAAAGTGAAATTACTATTCTTCACATCATACCTCCTCAAGTCTCCGCCGATGCTTTAGCGGAAAAATGGGAAGAAGGGGGAAAAATTCTCTCAGATATAGTCAAAAATGTCAATATCAATCCTACTAAAGTTTCTACTATCTTAAAACAAGGTGATCCTAAAGATACTGTCTGTAGCACAGCAAAAGAGATTAATGCTGATCTTATTTTAATGGGATCGAGGGGTTTAACTCGTTTAGAATCTTTCTTAGAAAACTCTGTTAGTCAATATGTCTTTCAACTTACCGATCGCCCTATGCTACTGGTGAAAGATGATATATATGTGCGTAAAATCAAACGAGTAATGTTAGCCTTAGATAAATCTGCTGCTTCTGATTATGCCCTAGAATTAGCTCTATACCTGCTTAAAGACTATTCTGAAGCTCAGTTATACTTAGTTAGAGTTAACCCAGACATGAATCCTGATTTAGAATTATCTACCGCCGACATGGAACAGAATGCTATCTTAGCACCTGCTTTAGCCAAAGCGAAACGTATGGGGATAAATACTAAGTGTATCGTCACTGGGGGCAGACCGAGTAAACAAATTTGTCAATTAGTTGAGGATAAAAATATTGATTTATTATTATTAGGTTCACCTGATCGCCGTCCTTCTATTGCCAAAAACTTGATTGATTTAGACCGTTTATTAGGTACTTCTTTATCCGACTATGTTCGAGTAAATGCAAATTGTCCTGTTTTATTAGTGCGTAAATAACAAAAAAAGAATAAGGAATGAGGAATCATCAATTTTTTACTCTTTTCTCTTCCTTCTTCTATTCTCTTCCCTGATGATTAACTATCAATTATTAATTATTTATGAGTATAGCCGATCGTTTTAATCAATTTGTAGGTAAAACAAGGTATGTTGTTTCAAGAATTTTTATTCATTTACAAGGAAACGACATTGCACCTTTATTAGGAGTTTTAAACCAAAATGCTCGGATAGCGGTAGATGCAGACGGGGATATGGAGGTAATGGGAGAATGTTTAGTTAATCTTTGTGAAGCAATATTACAATATAAAACCTATTGGCAAAGTGCTTCTAATGAAGGGGATGTATTCTGGGATGAAGGCGAAGCCGGAGATTTTGTTACTGAATTATTTACAGATTCGGCACAACGGTATCTTAGTCAGCCTGATTTAGAGGAAGTAGAGAAAAACACACCCCTATCTCTCCCCGTTACTGACAATATTATTGTTATGATCATAGTAGCCCTTGAAGGTGAAGTTTTAGATATTGAAACTGATTTAGCAGATATGGAAGCCTTAACTAATGGTTTGAAAGCTCTTATTAATCTTAATTACAAAAATAAATATAGGGCGATCGCTTTTCATTTTTCCCCTGCTAGATTAGGAGAAAGATTAACTTCTGACCAAATTATAATAAACTTTCCCGAATTAATTCCGTTATAAAAGTAACAAATTTAAAAAGAATCCCCATAATGTTTAAGTCAATTATAGCCATTTTTTTAACTATTATCCTTAGTTTCAGTACTGTTGCTTGTGGTTCATCTAATAGTGTAAGTACCAAAAATCCTGCTACTTTAACTAATAATACCAGCATTTCTAAAAATAATCTTGCTAGTGGACGATATGACGTACAACAGGCGACTTTTAACGATGTTGACGGCGAATATACCTTAATGTTATTAAATACTCCAGCAGGAAGTACACCTACTTTTAGGACAACTAACTTACAAATGGCAAGATTAAGCAATGAAGACATCAAAAATGGACAAAAAACCTTCGTAGAAATTAACGGTAATGAAGCAATTATGCACCTAACCGAAGACTTTAAGATAGAATATGTCCATAATGAGACAGAAATCGTCACTAATCCCGATACGGGAAAACAAGAAACCGTAATCGTTAGACAACAATCAAGTTTCTGGAGTCCGTTTGCTGGTGCATTAGCAGGACAAGCATTAGGTAGTATGCTATTTAGACCACAGTATTATATTCCGCCAGTATATCAACCTGGTGGTAACTTAACAGGTTTTGGCGGTTATGGCAGTAGTTATAATCAAGCCGTGCAAAACTATAGTAATAATAATAATAATTCTGTGCCATCTGTGGAGAAAAATCGTCAATCTTTCCGCTCAACAGGTACGATAAAAAATAGTTCAGGTAATACCATTAATCGAGTTAATAGCAATAGCAGTAAAGGAACAGGTTCTGGTGTAGGATCTAGTAATCTTAAAACTAATGGTACATCCACCAAAGCTAAACAACCTAGTAAAAATAGTTTTGGTAGTAATAAATCTAGTGGTGTTCGTCGCACTACACCTGCCAGAAGAAGCGGAGGTTTTGGTAGTCGTCGTCGCCGTTAATTAGTTAACTTTGATTAACTCTCTCATTTAATGAAATTGCTTTCATAGCTACATAAGGGGTTTAAACCCCTTGCTTATAATACAATAATATCATAATGGAAAAATTAAAGATATGACATGTGGTACAATTAATCATAATCGCATTATTCGTAACCTAGTTCGTATCTTAGATTTAGCTTTTCAAAATAAAAATTGTGAAGTTTTCATCAGTGATTTAAGATTATATATTCCTGCTCATAATAAAGCAACTTATCCTGATATTATGGTAATTGAAGGGGAGGTAATGTTAAATAATAATCGTCAAGATGAGGTGTTAAATCCCTGTTTAATTATTGAAGTTTTATCTCCCGCCACTGAAAATTATGATCGAGGAGATAAATTTCGTTATTATCGTTCTATTCCTACTTTAAAACAATATTTATTAATTAGTCAGTCAGAATATACCATTGAAAATTATGTCAAAACGGGTGAAAATCAGTGGTTATTTCAAGAAACTCAAGGAGAAAATATCGAGGTTAATTTAGAATCTATTGAAGTATCTTTTCCCATATTAAATTTATATACCGATGTTAATTTTAATTAAAAATAATTAAGAAATTTTATCCTTTTTAGGTAAGCAAAGTTTGATTAACTATTAATCAACAGTTAACAGGTCTTCAATGTACGGGGATTAATGGTGGGCAATGCCCACCCTACTTGGAATATTAGTTTATCTATCTTAGAATTTGAAGACAGTACGGAGTACCCCGACAACAATAGTGTTTTCGCCACTGTTAGTATTATTTGGATCAAAAACCGCATAAACACCCGGAGTGATAGAGATATTATCAGTTACAGGATATAAATACTGTCCTTCAACAATCCAAGATTGACCACGATCTCGCCCTACCGTACCATCTACACTACCAGCTCGGGGAAGTTGCCCACCAGCAAGAGTTAATACAGAACCTTCTTTACCTAAATCAAGGAAAGAAACGTTAGCATTCCATGTAAATAAATCGGCACTATCACCATCACGATTAACACCAGTGCTGTCATAGGAGTGTGCTTCTGCAAATGCCCAACCTACCCAACCAGCAACGTTAACGCTTTTAGCTAGTTTCCAACTTACTTGTAAACCAAGGTTATCGGAGGATGTTGCCGCCCCACTGAAAGGATCTCTTGAACCACGGAAACCACCATTACCAGCCTTAGCACCGCCGCCTAAATCACGAATACCGTTAGACACACCACTGGTATAATCACTACCAGTACCACCAGTTAAATTGGCTCTCGACGCCACATCAGCTGGTATTCCTGTTCTCTGCCCCGTAAAATACGAGTGCATATAAGCGGCCGCTATGTTGAAGTTTTTGGTAGGACGGAAACCTAATTGAACACCAGTACTGTAAGTACCATCAAATAATCCAGCTCCACCGACAGGATTAGCAGCGTATCCAGATGCACCACCGGCTAAGTAAGAAGCAGTAATATCAAATTGTTTATTAAAGCTATATTTGAAACCCACCCCTGTATCACCGGGTTGACGATAAATGAAGGGGTTATAGCGGTTAACACGAGCTAAGGCACCAGTAGCATCACTAGAAGTGTAAGGACTTACTGTATCGTAAATATCATTAGAGGGTAAAGCTGTACCAACCCAAAAAGTCGTTTTTTTGCCTAGGGGAGTTTTATAATAAAGGCGATCAATAATAACATCATTATTGGTACTATCTGATTGTTCAAAGTTAAGACGAGCAGAGTCAGTACCATAAGCAGCACCAAGGTTAGGAACATTTCCAGCGGCTAAACGAGTTCTTAACAAGTCTTTACCAGTAAAACTGGTATCTAAGGTTAAACGAACCCGATTGCTAAGGGTTGCTTGTTCATCAGAATCTGTCGCACGATTTTCAGCATTGTTTCTATTGGTTATTTTAGGTGTACCAGTATTAGTAACGGAAACATTTGAGTCTCTTGTATTATAGACTTCATTTAATTTGAAATCAGGACCTGTTTGTGCTGTAGCGGCGATAATTACTTCCCCTTTTAACTTGGTAGTAGTGGAGAACTGATGATCTTCTAAGAAAGCGACTCTTCCTTCTAAGTTATCAACTCTTGCACCTAAGGCAGCTAATTCAGTTTCAAATTCAGCCATCAAGCGTTTTAATTTTTCAATATCTTCTCTGGTAACGGCTTCACTAGCAGCAATTAAACGTTCCATTTGTTGCATACAAGCGTTTAAACCTGCGGCAAATTCGTAACGACTTAAGGCACGGTTTCCTCTGAAGGTACGATCAGGATAACCTACAATACAACCATAACGTTCAACTAAGCTTCTTAATGCTTCAAAAGCCCAGTCTGTGGGAGAAACATCTCTTAATTGAGAAACGGAAGTTACTTGATTCATCGGTTGTGCTTCGTTGTAATTAGAGATTTGCTCTAAAGTGGCATCAGCATTTACTTCGTTAGCACTAGCTGATTTGACAACGACACTATTGGTGACAATACTTAAAGCAAGAATCGCAGGAGTTGCGATGGCATAACTCTTTACAGATTTAAACATAATTTTAAAAGTTTCTCACACCTTTTTTTATCTACATATAATTATTAGCACAAAATTTTATCCTTGACCAGTGTTTTAGTGTTTTAGAACACAATTATTGAATTAATTTTATGCAAATTATCAATTCTGTGATTTTCAGGTTTCAGGTTTTAGGTTTCAGGTTTCAGGTTGCTAGTTTAGATCAATTAATTACTTAATTTCAGTAGATCGAATAAAATTATCGGTTTTGTTATAATCAGAACAATTTTAAGTAAATTATGCTGAAATCGATAACATAATGCGATTTGATTGGGATGATTCTAAAAGCAAGATACTAAAACAAACAAGAGGATATACTTTACAAGAAGTAGCCAATATATTTAGGAATGATTATGTAGAAAGAATCAAAAATGATGCTCCAGAACAATTTATTGCTATTGCTTATCTGGGTAATATTCTTGTTTCCGTCATTTATGAAATTCGGTATGATGAAGAAGGAGAATATATTTGGTTAATTACTTACTGGAAAAGTACCAAAAAAGAGAGACAAATTTATGAACAATATTTCTATTGAACAACTAGAACAAAAAATTGAAACGGGAGAAGAAATAATTGATACTTATTTTGCTTCTCATACTACTAGAATTGGAAAAACTTATGAAATTATTGAAAGACGAAAACAAATGATTGAAAAAAATTTAGAGCTTCCTGAGTCAATAATTAGAGAAATTCATCAAACAACAAACATATAATTTAATCTACTCATACTTATGCGCACGATCGCCGAAATTAACGAAAAAATCCTCAGTGGTAAAGCTACAGTTTGGACTATTGAAGAATTAAAAGCCAAAGTTAAAAAACTAGGTATAAAGAAAACTTATGAAAAAGTCGATGTAATTTGTACGGGTACATTTGAACCAATGGAGTCGTCAGGGGCAATTTTAAATTTAGGACACACAGATCCCCCGATGAAAATTCGTAAATGTTGGTTAGATGGAGTTCCAGCCTATGCTGGTTTTGGTGCTGTAGATCTGTATTTGGGAGCCACTGCGTTAAGTGATTATAGCTCTATTAATGATCATGGTGATAATTTTCCTTCCCATATTGCTGAAAAAGGCGGTTCTCACGTCATTGAAAATTTAATTGCCGGTAAATCTGTCACCATCAAAGCCATTGGGCAAGTTACAGACTGTTATCCCCGTGCTTCTTTTGAGTCTAACATCACGGCCGAAACTATCAATCAGTTTTACTTATATAACCCCCGTAATCTGTATCAAAATTTCATTGTGGGGGTGAACGGAGGCGATCGCATATTATATACTTATTTAGGTCCTTTGTTACCCCGTCTAGGTAATGCGGTATATTCTAGTATTGGGGCAATGTCACCCTTATTAAATGATCCTCATTTAGAAGCTATCGGTATTGGCACAAAAATATTTTTAGGTGGTGCACAAGGTATGATTGTGTGGGAAGGGACACAACATTTTCCGCTACAAAAAAGATTACCTAATGATACCCCTATAGGACCAGCGGCAACTTTAGCTTTAGTGGGGGATGCCAAGAAAATGAGTAGAGAATGGGTTAGGGGTTGTTATTTCAAAAATTACGGCTCATCCTTAATGTTAGGGGTAGGAATACCTTTTCCAGTGTTAAACGAAAAAATCATCGAACATTGTTCCGTAGAAGATGAAAATATAGTCGCCCCAGTGGTAGATTTTTCCATACCTAGACGGGTGCGTCCTAGTTTTGGTTTAGTGAATTATGCTCAGTTGAAACACGGTAAAATAAAAATAGAAGGACAAACCGTCACAGTGGCCTCTGTGGCAAGTATGTATTTAGGGCGAAAAGTTGCAGAAACCTTGAAAAAATGGATTTTAGACGGTGATTTTACTCTATCAGAACCCGTTGCACCTTTACCGCAAGATCGATCTTTTGTGTCTCAAGATGGTATAATTTAAAACAACAATGAGAACTCAAATTTTGATGATCAATGCACACTTTATCAATTCCTACATGGATTGTTCATGTTTCCAGCGTTATAGAATGGGTAGCGGCAATTTGGTTTATTTGGCGTTTCGGAGAATTAACGGAGGATGATAGTTGGTATTGGTTAGCCTACGGAATGTTACCTGCTTTAATTAGTGCTATGTGCGCTTGTACTTGGCATTTATTTGATAACGCTGAATCATGGGAGTGGTTAGTGACAATTCAAGCCTTAACTACAGTGATAGGGAATCTTACTTTATGTATCGCTGCTTGGAAAATTTGGCAAACCTCTCAATCAGAATTATAAAATTTTTCTATCGAAATATCTGAATAACCAAATCTTAGGGGTTGTTATAAGATGATATTATTGAAAATAATAAATTTAAGTTACAAGACTATGGCAAAAAAAAAGATTCCTGATGAAACTAACATTATTAATTTACTGACAGAAAATTCTTATTTGTTTAAAGGATTAAATCAAGAAGAATTGAGTTTTTATTTACCAAAGGATAGTCTTGTTAAGGAAAAACTATTTTCTAATCGCCCAGTATTCACTGCCTTTTTACCTGATGAAAGTGTAGATAATCTATATGTAATTTTAGAAGGTGGTCCTATTATTGCCCGTAGTAATCCCTTAGATAGAATCATCTCTATTACTTATGCTGGTGGATGTTTTGGAATGCGTAGTTTACCTTTTAGTCATGGTTTTGCTACTAAAAGTTTCCCTAGTTTAGTCGAGGCTTATAAAACTACCTATATCACTAAAATTCCTTTACAATCTTTACAAAAAATTTACGATCATTTTGAGATAGTGCGTGATCGCTATACTACATTATTTGAATTAAGAGAAAAATTTACTTACCATTTATTAAATTGTAGTAGCTATCCACCTCAAGCTGTAGCCTCATTGTTAAGAGCCTTAATTTATCAAGAAAGAGAATTACAAAGTCAACCTAATGAAAAAGGGATTTATGTGTTTGATCTGTCCGTAGATGTAATTGCAAAAGCTTGTCAATTGAATCAGCGTACTGTTGAGCAGGTTTTGAAGGGTATGCAAAAAGAGGGATTAATCAGTTTAGACAAGGATAACGAGACTTCGGAAGATGTGATTAATATTTTAAGACCTGAAGAATTAAAAGAAGTTTATAGTGCCACTAGAGACAAAGTTTCATGGTGGCCTTTACGTTAAGTACCAGTGCAAAATTAATCGATGCCCTTTGTTTTTCTCAAATCTATGATAACAAGGGGTTTAAACTACTTGCTAAAACTGTGCATTTTTTTGTTGTTAATGTAGTGTGTTTAAATCATTTATTCTTATAGCTTTCTCATTAATTCAGCAGCCCCTACTTACTTAATATATTTGGAGAAAGGTTGAAGGTGGTAAAGGAATGGGCAACTATAGGTAATAGGCAATGGAGAATGGTAAATTCTAAATTCTAAATTCTAAATTCTAAATTCTAAATTCTAAATTCTAAATTCTAAATTCCAAATTCTAAAACTCCTAATTATTTAAGGAGCTAAACGCTCTCTAATCCATTGTTGATCCTCTTTAAGGGTATAGCATAATCGATCATGTAAACGATTTTCTCGCCCTTGCCAAAACTCAATTAAATAAGGTAATACTCGATAACCTCCCCAGTGTTCTGGACGGGGTATTATTTGTTTTTGATATTTTTGAGTTATTTCTTCTAATTTAATCTCTAACACTTCTCGGTTGGGTATGACTTGACTTTGATTTGAAGCCCATGCACCTAATTGTGATCCTATAGGACGACTATAAAAGTATTGATCTGATTCTTCGGAGGTTATTTTCTCTACTTTACCTTCTACTCTCACTTGACGTTCTAATTTTCCCCACCAAAAAACTAAAGATACCCAAGGATTTTTTTCTATATTTTTCCCTTTATGGCTGTCATAATTAGTGAAAAAAGTAAAGCCTCGATCATCTAAATTCTTTAGGAGTACAATTCTAGCACTTGGTTTACCTCCTTCATTGATAGTAGCTAAAGTCATGGCATTAGGTTCGAGTATTTCTGCGGATACTGCTTCTTGAAACCAATGCCGAAATTGATCAAAAGGGTTTAAATTGGCTTGTGTTTCTGTTAAACCGCCTTGGGTATAGTTTTTTCTTAAATCAGCAATGGGTATATTCATTTAAGTTACGGAGAAAAATGTCAAAAAAATTAATTGTTGTTTTAGATATTTTTGTGTAATACTAGGATCAATTTTAGCATATTAATTAGTTTCACTAATTGTAATCATGAATTCAAACATTAAAGAAAAAGACGGAAAAGAAATTAATTTTTATACTTGGTATAATCGCCCTTTATGGGGTAATAAATCTTTTTTTGCATGGCTTCAATCTCTTTTCGGTGGGAGGAAAGAGGAAATTCCTGAGACAACTCAAGCCTTATATCGTGATTGTTTTAATTCCTTAAAAAATGTTTCCGTGATGGTCAAAGCCATTGATAATGAAAAATTTAGTAGCCGAGAATTTGTCAAATTTTTGATGATAAATCGTCAACTTGAGCAGAATACTGGCTCTTATGAAGGTTTAAAATATAGTATGGACTTATTACGGGTAGCATTAGAAACAAAAGAAAGTTTTTTGAAAATTGAAGCTACAGAAACCCGTTATCGCAGTTATGCACAACAGGATTTTTATGAATATATTTATGAATATTTACAACAAGATTTAGAAGTAGATCAGTTTAAAGAATTAGTAGAACGTAAATTGATAGATATTATCCCTCAAATTAAAACTGATGAAGGTAAGGCGGCAATACAAAGCTATGTTAACTCATTAGAAATCGTTAGTAAAGATAAGCTAGGATTAAAACTACTTTGGTTATTCAAACAATACGACTTAAGTAATTTTGCTCTATTGCGTACTGTTGGCGACATTGCTGATACTTTTTATGATAAAAATTTAGAAAGTACTAAGGAATTTATGGTAGTAGTGCAGGTAAATTCGGAGATCTTCTTGAAATTAGGACAAATTATTCAAGTACCCCAGAAACAAAATAAACCAGAAACCTATGCTTTAATGTTACAATATATTGCCTTAAGAAATCGACACGGAAAATCTTTTGCACAATTTCAGTCATTATTAACTTTATTAAAAGATTGGGAAAAATTCTATAATTCTTTAATTGCTATTCGTCAAGAATATCCTCCAGAAGAATTTAAACAACCTTTTATTTTTAGTGAAGAAATACCTGCATTAACTATCTATAATAAATATGAAAGTCATTTAAAAGATTAAGAATTATTCTTTTTTCTCCTCTTTTTCCTCTTTTGGCGGTTTTTTCTCCTTAATTGAAGGCGTTTCTGGATCTGTTAAATCAATATAAATAATTCTTTCTCTGGGAATTTTGGCGGTGATAACTTTTAATTTTTCTAATATCATTAATTGTTGAGGAAATTTTGAGTTATACCCCCCTAGGTGAACTTTTCCTAATTCCGTCGTTAAAATAAGATTTGTGGGATTTTGCCAATCGATTTCTGTAATTTTTACATTAGATTGATTAATTAAATCATATAAATCTTGCCAATAGGGCAAATAAAATTGTGGTGTGCCAAAAATTTTTAATGACGGAAGTTGCTCAGGTTTTTGGTGTATTTTTTTATATACTTTATTGGACACAAAAATACCATCTATGTCAATATAACCGATTTGTTTCATCTCTAATTTTTTCGTTTTTGGAGATACCACTGGAGCTAAGGCGATCGCCACTGGTTTTTTCTCAGTAACTTTGATCGTGAGACTAGGAGGTAATAATTCTCTGGTGACGACAATATTCGCTAAAGGAACTTTTTTTTGTAAATCTTCTGTTAATTGGGAAGTAGATAATTTTAGTAAAGATTGAGGATATTGAAGAGGGATTAAACTACGAAGTTCCTCATCGCTAAGTAAATCATTACCTTGTAGCCTAATTTGTTTACTATCTCGAATCACCCAATGAGGTAAGGTTAACACCCAAAAAACTCCTCCGGCAAAACACATAATCATCAAACCACGACTTACAGCAACAAAAGTTTGCCATCTACGCTGATTTTTAATTTCATCACGACGATTTTTTAATCTAGTGGTAGAAACGACATTTTTAGAAGTCATTGATAGTAGATAATGAGTGATAGGGAATAATTAATAGGCAACGATGCACGGGGAAATAGGCAATGATGCTCCGATGCTCGGATATTCTGGTAAAATCTTCATTCTAAATTCTAAATTCTAAAATTTTAATAGCTTTCTGATTCCCAATAGCACACCTTAATTAATTTAAGCTGATTCTGGTTTAGGTAAGGATGAGGGAAGAAGTAATAGTTCTGCTGTACTGCGTTTATCGACCATTTCTTTGGTGATGACACAGTGTTGAACATCTTGACGAGAAGGTAACTCATACATCACATCTAACATGATTTCTTCCACAATTCCTCTTAAAGCTCTTGCACCAGTTTTACGTCTGTAGGCTTCTTTGGCGATCGCCCGGATGGCTTCAGGTTCAAAATCTAAAGTAACATTATCCATACCTATTAATTTTTGAAATTGTTTAACTAAAGCATTTCGAGGTTGAGTGAGAATAGAAATTAAAGTTTCTTCATTAAGAGAATCTAACACAGCTACTACGGGTAAACGCCCTGCAAATTCAGGTATTAAACCAAAACGCACTAAATCATCTGGTTGTAACTGACGAGCAGCATCAGATACTCTTTGTTCTTTGGTGGAGATGTCAGGGACAATTTCAAAGCCTAAAACTTTTTTCTCTTTATTTTGTTCTATAATTTTATCTAAACCTACAAAAGCACCACCACAAATAAATAAGATATTGCTAGTATCGATAGTAATACAGTCTTGATAAGGATGTTTTCTGCCTCCTTGAGGTGGTACATTTGCCACTGTACCTTCTAACATTTTTAATAATGCCTGTTGTACACCTTCTCCTGATACATCTCTAGTAATGGAAGGATTTTCACTTTTACGAGCAATTTTATCAATTTCGTCAATATAGATAATACCCCGTTGAGCTTCTTCTAAATCCAAATTAGCGACTTGTAATAAGCGTAAGAGGATATTTTCTACATCTTCCCCAACGTATCCTGCTTCTGTAAGGGTAGTAGCATCAGCAATAGCAAAAGGCACATCAAGAATTTTTGCTAAAGTTTGAGCTAATAGGGTTTTACCTGATCCTGTGGGACCGATTAATAGTATATTCGATTTTTGAAGTTCAACAGAATTTTCAGGATTAACGCCATAAGATTGATCCTGTTCAGCAACAGTCAAACGTTTATAGTGATTATAGACAGCCACTGAAAGAACTTTTTTCGCTTCATCTTGCCCAATAACGTATTCATCTAATCTTTTTTTGATTTCAACTGGTTTTGGTAACTTATGAAAAGTAAGGGGTTTACGATGACTGGAGGTAGCTGATTTATTATTGGCTTTTGATTTCGGTGGATAATTTTGTCTCTCACTGGGTATCAATTCTTCTTCCAAAATTTCGTTACAAAGTTCCACACATTCGTCACAAATATAAACACCCGGTCCAGCGATTAATTTGCGTACTTGTTCTTGAGATTTACCACAAAAGGAACATTTAAGATGAGAGTCGTATTTAGCCATAGGATTAAGATTAATAAATATTTTTGCTCAAAAGAAGAAGTAATTAACTATAGAAGTTCGCTTAAATCTAAGGATTGGCGACTAATGGGAAGATCAATACCATCTCGGATAATTACGTCATCTATTAGTCCATAATCCTTAGCTTCTGTGGATGACATATAAAAATCCCTTTCCGTGTCTTCGATAATTTTTTCAAGAGGTTGACTGGTATGATCTGATAATAACTGATTCAATCTTTTCTTCACATGGAGAATTTCTTTTGCCTGAATTTCAATGTCACTGGCTTGACCTTCTGCTCCGCCGAGAGGTTGGTGTATCATAAACCTAGAATTGGGTAAACCTAGACGTTTTCCTTTTGTTCCTCCAGAGAGTAAAAATGCCCCCATACTAGCGGCTATACCATAACAAATAGTAGAAACATCGGGTTGAATATGTTGTATCGTGTCATAAATAGCAAAACCTGAGTAAACTGAACCTCCTGGTGAATTGATATAAAGATAAATATCTTTTGTCGGATTTTCGGCTTCTAAGTATAGTAACTGAGCTACGACAGAATTTGCTAATTTATCATCAATAGCCGTACCCACAAAAATAATTCTTTCTCTCAGTAGTCTTGAATAAACATCAAAAACTTTTTCTCCCATGCCGGAAGATTCAACTACCATCGGTATAGCGTTATTAATTATATTTTCTGGCCTAATGGAATATAGATTAGGTTTATAACTATTGTGGAATAAACTTCGAGGTGATTGAGATTTTAGCATAGCTTTTTGCCGTTACAGTTAAGCCTTATTAAGTACTAATATCTAATATTATACTATTTCAGATCGATCAGTAGCTCTATTTTCTCGTTTTCAATTCATGATACAATGATTACTCATTCTTAACTGCTTCACCATTCTAGTTAACCTCATGTGATCGCATTTGATGCTATGACGAATAAAAGTAAAGTTTCTGTTTTAATTCCTGATTTATCATCTCAAGGCACTACTAGGGGTTATATTATTGCCCAGGGTTTACAAAAATTAGGTTATCAAGTTAATATTTTTGGTTTTTTATTTGGAGAACAAATATACCCTGAACCTCCTGTTGGTTTACCAATTACCTATTTTCATGGTGTAAATTTACCTAGTTTGATTAAATTGGGGTTAGATTTATCGGCACAAATTGATGGGGATATTCTTTATGTTATTAAACCGCAATTAAGTAGTTTTGGATTGGGATTATTTAAAGCATGGCGTAGTAAAAAACCCATCATTTTAGATATTGATGATTGGGAAATGGGGGCTTTTGGGGGTGATGATTGGCAATATCAAGGTAGTTTGATTGGCGATTTTTTGTCTGGTAATGGGGAGTTGAAAAAACCCCAACATCCTTTATATGTTAAATGGTTAGAAAAAGTTATCGAAAAGGTAAATGGTATAACCTTAAGCAGTAAATTTTTAGAATATCGTTATGGTGGCACTTATCTGCCTAATGTAAAAGACACGGATTTATTTGATCCTAGTAAATTTGATCCTATGGCTATTCGGGCAAAATATGGCTTATCAGATTATAGATTATTAATGTTTACAGGTACACCGAAACCAGATCAGGGTTTAGAAGATATATTTACCGCCTTAGATAGTTTAAATCAAAATGATCTCAGATTAGTATTAATTGGAGGTAATAAAAATCAATCTTCTTATTTAAAAACTTTAATAGATAAATGGGAACGTTGGATAATACAAATAATCCCTGTAGCCTTTGATGACATGGCAGAATTTATCGCCATGAGTCATATCGTAATAGTAACACCGAAGGAAAGTTTAACCACTGTTGCCAAGTTTCCCTTGGAGTTAATTGAGGGAATGGCCATGGGAAAACCGATTATTGCCACTAAAGTCGGAGAAATCCCTAATATTTTAAAAGATACGGGATATTTGATTGAACCTCAATCTCCTCATGCGATCGCCGAAAAGATTAATCTTATTTTCAATGATTACTCCCAAGGGGAGAATAAAGGTAATTTAGCGAGGCAACTTTGTATTAATAACTATAGTATGGATAATCTGACTAAGACTTTAGCACAAGTGATGAGCTTATTTGTTTAACTTGATTCAAGTCATAGGGAAAAGGTTTTTTAATAGATTGATAATCTTTTGGGTGAGGTTTTCCATGACGTAATACTGCATTAACTAATAAACAAAGTTCATCATTGAAATTTATAGAACTATGGGGGATTCCAGGAGGAATTGTGACTACTTGAGGATTATCCTCCGTTAAATATATATATTGATATTGTCGATTTTGCAAAATTATTAAAACAAAATTACCCTTAACAACTAATAATTGATCCGTTTGAAAATGATGTACAAATAAATCATCAATACTTTGGGGTGGTATTTGCACTAACATTGTTTCGTGGCTAGATTGAGGAGTATAAAATTGAGACATTCCTCCTTGAATTGATTCTAATTTTTTGATTTCAATTTTTCTTTTTAGTGACATCTTTTTTTCACCTCTAGTCCTTTTTTTAAATTTAACAGAAATGATTGTTAAAAAATGTTGCAATTATTACGAAAAAAACCAAACTATGATATAGCAATTAATCATTAAATCTCTTGTAGAAAAACTAAGATCAAATTGATCAAGTTTAATCTGAAATTTCTTTACTTTCCCCCTTCCCTTTTCCCTAACTTCTGCAAAAAGTCTATTATTAAAGGGTTTAAACCCCTTGTTTAAGAATTAGCACAATTTATTATTAACTATCAATTATGGATTTATTGCGATCGCTTCCCATTGGTTTATACTTAGAGAAACCTTTAACATGGTTACATAAACTCGATCCAAGAGTTAAATTAGCATGGTTGATGAGTCTGATTCTTTCTCCATTATTAGCTAATCCTTATTGGCGTATTTTTTTAGTATTATTTTTAGTAATTGTCACCAGTCTAGCTTTAATTCCTTGGCGAGTACAGAAAAAACAGATGACTTGGCTATTATTTTTTGCTGGTATTATTTTTCGCCTAACATCTTTTGCCCCTGATGGTTTAACTTTCTCTTATCAACCAAGGTTACCTAGTAGCGATATTCTTATCAAGCAACCTAAAGATTATCAATATATTTTATTTCAAATTAATAATTTTAAAGTTACTTTGCGATCGCTTGATTTAGCCATTAGAGTTAGCACTTTATTTTTTACTTTAATTTATAGTAGCATTTTATATTTATTAACTACTGCACCTGAAGAAATTACCGCAGGAATTGAAGAATTATTATTACCTTTTAGAAAGTTTAAATTACCGATTACAGAGATAATTTTAACCTTAACTTTATCTTTAAGATTTATTCCTTTAGTATTAGAAGAAATCCAAAATTTAATTAGATCAATTCATACAAGAGCAATAAAATGGAAAAAATTAGGGATCAAAAAAAGTATCAAAATTTGGTTAATTGTGGTAGAAAGATTATTAGAAAATATCCTATTAAGGGCAGAACAAATTGCGATTGCGATGGAAATAAGAGGATTTACTACTCCGAATAAACATCAAGTAAAATGGCATAAATTAAAGTTAAATATATCTGATTTTTTATCTTTATTTTTATTATTTTTATTTTGGGTTGGCAGAATGACTATAGGTACATAAGTGAAAATGAACTATTTTTAGAACAAATTTAAGATAATAGATATTAGACACGAGTGCAAAATAAAAATTAAGTAAGTAGGCAAAATTAATTGTATATAGGCAAGGAGTTTAAACCCCTTGTTATCATAGATTTGAGAAAAACAAAGGGCATTGATTAATTTTACACTGGTACTGAAAATCTATTTTAGGTGAGAAATTATCAATTTTAATAACTATTCCCTGAAGAATTTAGCCATTGCCCATTGCCCATTGCCCATTGCCCATTGCCTGTGCATCGTTGTCTGTTTTCTTGATTATGTATCAATTGCTACAAAATTAAAATAAATCTATCCTTAGCATTAAGTGTTTGAGCGACAAAATAAAGTAAGTAAAGTTAAAGGAGAAATAATTAATGCCAGAAACAGCACAAGAAGTCTTACAAATGATTCGAGATAATAATATTAAAATTATTGACCTCAAATTTATTGATATGCCCGGTATTTGGCAACACTGTTCTTTTTATTATGATCAAATAGACGAAAGTTCTTTTGTGGATGGTGTAGCTTTTGATGGTTCAAGTATTCGTGGTTGGAAAGCTATTAACGACTCTGATATGGCAATGGTACCTGATCCTACCACCGCATGGATCGATCCTTTTTATGCTGAACCGACTTTAAGCATGATTTGTCGTATTAAAGAACCTCGTACTGGGGAATGGTATTCGAGAGATCCCCGTAGTATTGCGGCTAAAGCAGTGGAATATTTAGCAACTTGTGGTATTGGTGATACTGCTTATTTTGGTCCGGAAGCCGAATTTTTCATCTTTGATGATGTCCGTTTTGATCAAACTGAAAATAAAGGTTATTACTACGTTGATAGTGTTGAAGGACGTTGGAATTCTGGGCGAGTAGAAGAAGGTGGTAACTTAGGTTATAAACCGGGTTACAAACAAGGATATTTCCCCGTAGCTCCTACAGACACCCAACAAGACATTCGTACTGAAATGCTCTTAACGATGGCGGCTTGTGGTGTACCCATCGAAAAACATCACCATGAAGTTGCAACTGGTGGACAAAATGAGTTAGGGATTAAATTTGCGACTTTAGTAAAAGCGGCAGACTATTTAATGACTTATAAATATGTCATCAAAAACGTTGCTAAAAAATATGGTAAAACTGTTACCTTTATGCCTAAGCCTTTATTCAATGATAATGGTTCTGGTATGCACACTCACCAGTCTATCTGGGATAGAGGAGTACCTTTATTTGCTGGAGATAAATACGCAGGTTTAAGTCAAATGGCGTTACACTATATTGGTGGTATCATCAAACACGCTCCCGCTCTTTTAGCCTTAACCAATCCTACCACCAACTCTTATAAGCGTTTAGTTCCGGGTTTTGAAGCTCCTGTAAACTTAGCTTATTCTCAAGGTAATCGTTCTGCTTCTATTCGTATTCCTTTATCTGGTACTAACCCCAAAGCCAAGCGTTTAGAATTTCGATGTCCGGATGCTACCAGTAATCCTTATTTAGCATTTGCTGCGATGTTATGTGCAGGTATTGACGGTATTAAGAATCAAATCGATCCGGGTGAACCTTTAGATGTGGATATTTATGATTTGTCTCCTGAAGAATTAAGCAAAATTCCTTCTACTCCAGGATCATTAGAAGCGGCATTGGAAGCCTTAGAAAAAGATCATAGTTTCTTAACTGATACAGGTGTCTTTACCCTAGATTTCATTGAAAACTGGATTGAGTATAAACTAGACAATGAAGTTAACCCTATGCGTCTTCGTCCTCATCCTTACGAGTTCTCTTTATATTACGATTGTTAAATATAGAAGAAGATTGAAGTCCCCTTTTTCAAGCAGGGGATTTTCATTCTCGGATTCAATTTGAAAAACAAAAGTTATTTTTTTCAGTTTCCATTGAATTAGAGGAATTAAAGATACTTTAAAGCTAGATTGGGGATGATAGTGAGAAGCTAAAGACGAAAAGGATAGCCTAGACGCAGAAATTGAGGCAAAACCGAAGAAAGTTTATCCTACGGACAATATTTTATTTGAAGATACCAAAACTGCCGTTTTAATCCAAAATGGGAACGAATCTTTACGATTAAGATTATCGAAGAAATGAAGTTATCTTAATTTATAAATTGACTAATAATTAAAATTAAATATTAGGTATCTCCTCCCCTTATTCCTCATTCCTAAATTATGTTCGAGATTTTACAATTAGAATTTATGCAAAATGCCATAATGGCGGGTGTTTTAGTTAGCATTGCCTGTGGTCTTATCGGTACTTTTGTCGTAGTTAATCGCATTGTGTTTATTAGTGGTGGTATCGCTCATTCTGCTTATGGTGGAATTGGTTTAGGCTATTTTTTTGGTTTTAATCCCATTATAGGGGCGATCGCCTTTGCCGTATTATCAGGGTTAGGTATGGCATTAGTAGAAAAAAATACAAAAGAAAGAGCAGATACTATTATAGGCACAATGTGGGCAATTGGTATGGGTATTGGTATCATTTTGATTGACTTAACTAAAGGTTATAAAGCCAATTTGATGAGTTATCTTTTCGGTAGTATTTTAGCTGTGCCAAAAAGTGACTTATTAATCATGGTTATTTTAGATGTGATTATCGTGATGATGGTATGCTTATTTTATAAGGAGTTATTAGCAATATCATTTGATCCTGTTTTCGCCACGACTAGAAATATTCCAGTAAATAAATTATACTTGATGTTAATAAGTGCAATCGCCTTAACCATTGTGATGGTGATGCAAGTAGTAGGATTAATTATGGTAATCGCTTTACTAACTATACCTGCGGCGGTAGCTAATCAATTTGTCAGAGAAATCAAACAGATGATCATATTAAGCAGTATTTTAGGTATCTTATTCATTTTAATTGGTTTATGGCTTTCTTATACCTTGAACCTGACTTCAGGGGCAACTATTATTGTGGTGTCAGGATTTGCTTATTTTTTAAGTTTAGGTATTAAAACCATTAATAACTGATTTCGATCATAATACAGAAGATAAAATAAATACGGAAAAATCAACCCTTAATCTTAACTTCCTAATTATTAACTGTTCACTATTCACTATTCAATATCCTTTATCATATTATTCTAAAGAAGAAAAAATATAACTTTGAAAAATAATATGTTTGAAAAATTGACACTGCCTGAAGTTGGTAATAAAATTAAATTTGACAACGGTTTGCCTATTGTACCTGATAATCCGATTATTCCTTTCATTCGGGGTGATGGTACAGGGGTAGATATTTGGCCGGCTTCGGAAAAAGTCATTAACGCTGCGGTGGAAAAAGCTTATGGTGGCAAAAAGAAAATTAACTGGTTTAAAATTTATGCTGGGGATGAGGCTTGTGAAAAATACGGCACTTATCAATATTTACCTGAAGACACTTTAACCGCTATTAAAGAATATGGTATTGCTATTAAAGGCCCTTTAACAACGCCCATTGGTGGCGGTATTCGCTCTCTTAACGTAGCTTTGAGACAGATTTTTGATCTTTATACTTGTGTTCGTCCTTGTCGTTACTATGAAGGGACACCATCCCCCCATAAAACTCCTGAAAAATTAGATGTTATTGTTTATCGGGAAAACACCGAAGATATTTATTTAGGTATTGAATGGAAGGAAGGTTCAGAAATTGGACAAAAATTGATTAAAATTCTCAATGAGGAATTAATTCCTGCTACTCCTGAACATAAAAATAAACAAATTCCCCTCGATGCTGGTATTGGCATTAAACCTATTAGTAAAAAAGGCTCACAGCGTTTAGTGCGTCGTGCTATTCAAAATGCCTTACGTTTACCGAAACATAAGCAAATGGTGACTTTAGTCCACAAAGGCAATATTATGAAATATACCGAAGGTGCTTTTCGTGACTGGGGTTATGAAGTTGCGACTACTGAATTTCGGAATGTTTGCGTTACCGAAACTGAATCATGGATATTAAGTAATAAAGAGGCTAATCCTAATCTTTCGATAGAAGATAATGCTCGTAAAATTGAACCCGGATATGATGCTTTAACCCCTGAAAAACAAGCTCAAATCAATGCAGAAGTAACAAAGGTTTTAGATGCTATCTGGAATACTCACGGTAATGGACAATGGAAAGATAAAATTATGGTGAATGATCGCATTGCTGATAGTATATTCCAACAAATCCAAACTCGTCCCGATGAATATTCTATTTTAGCAACTATGAACCTCAATGGCGATTATTTATCTGATGCCGCCGCTGCCATTGTCGGGGGTTTAGGTATGGGGCCAGGTGCTAATATTGGTGATAGTTGTGCTATTTTTGAGGCTACTCATGGAACAGCACCGAAACACGCAGGACTTGATCGCATTAATCCAGGATCTGTTATCCTTTCAGGTGTGATGATGTTAGAATATTTGGGTTGGCAAGAAGCGGCAGATTTAATTCGTCACGGAATTAGTAAGGCGATCGCCTCTCGACAAGTTACTTACGATTTAGCAAGGATGATGACACCTCCTGTTGAACCACCGTTGAAATGTTCAGAGTTTGCACAGGCAATCATTGATAATTTCGATCATTGAAGTGCTTAGTAATACTAAAATAGTTATAAGGCAATAAAAATCTGAGAATTAAGAATTGAGCCATTGCCCAAATCAATTGTTAATTGTTAATTGTAAGAGTGTCCATTCTCTTCCCTCTTTTTAAGCAGGGTTTTTTCAAAGTCGGGGCTAAATTGCATTTTTTGGAGTCGCTGTCTTCTGACTTTAGCTATTTATTAGTTTTGTCAATTTATTGCAAAGCGAGTTATTGATGAAAATCATTATCCGGCAAAGAAATAAATTTCATTGCTCAGAGCCCAACTCTACTAAAGTGAGTTAATTTGCTTCGAAAATATCCTGTTTTTTTTCAATAATTGATTTGCTAATATGAAAAAATCTCTAGATTTCTTGTCAATTATAGTTTTGAGTTAAATCAAATTGGGAGAATGAAAAAGCCCTGCAAAACAAGGGGTGGGTAAAAAGGGTGTCTCTATCCTCTGTAATTTTTTGACGCAAACCCTAATTAGGAATGAGTAATTATTATAAAAAGCTGGGTTTATGACGAATTAAACCTAAAAATTCCTCACGGGTTTTATTTTCGTCTTGGAATGCTCCCAACATAGCACTGGTGACAGTCCATGATCCGGGTTTTTGTACTCCACGCATTACCATACACATATGAGTCGCTTCCATTACCACAGCTACTCCTTGAGGATCGAGAATGGTTTGGATTGCTTCAGCGATTTGACGAGTAAGGCGTTCTTGTACTTGCAATCTTCTAGAATACATTTCTACAATACGGGCTAATTTACTTAAACCAACTACTTTTTGATTCGGAATATAAGCAACGTGAGCTCTGCCCATAAAAGGCAACATATGATGTTCACAAAGACTGAAAAAATCAATATCTCTGACTAATACCATTTCGTTATGACCTTCATCAAAAATAGCACCATTAACCAGTTTTTCCAACGATTGGCTATAACCTTGGGTTAAAAACTGCATGGCTTCTGCTACTCTTTTAGGGGTTTTGAGTAGTCCTTCTCTTTGGGGATCTTCTCCCACTGATTTTAACATTGTGGTGACAGCATCCATCATTTGCTGTTTATTTTCTTCTTCTTGACTAAGATGAATTTGGGCTACTTGTCCGTTATGGGTATTACGATCGGGTCTTGTCGCTACATTGTTATACACATCTGTGAGAATGGAAGAAGAAATATCAGGATAAGTCTTGTTAGAATTAGAACCGTTGGAAAAGTCTGTCATAGTTAAGTTAACAAATTAGTTTAATGGTGTGATTTTAGGGGAGGGATTTTCGTTACTTGAACCAAAAAAGCTCAACAAATTAAGATGTTTTAGGGATTTATCCAGCAAAAACACCACCACAAAAAAGTTAATGAAATTCGTGGTTTGAAAAGTAAATATTAATCTATAACACCCCAAGACTAGGGGTTATGGTTAATTGTTCGATAACTGCTTCTGGAGGAAGTAATACTGCTTGTAAGATAGTTTGAGCGATAGTTTCCGGTTTAAGCATTGCCCCTCGATTAAGATCCAATTGTACTGTATCAGTATCCCAAATTGGTGTATTAACTGCACCCGGAGAAATGATTGTGACTCGAATGCCGTTGCTTCTTTCTTCTACAGCTAAACACTGACTAAAAGTAACTAAAGCCGCTTTACTTATACCATAAGCTCCCCATTCTGGAAAAGCATTATTGGCAGCAATAGACGCTACATTAATAATTGTACCTTGACCTTGTTTTCTCATGTGCGGTAGTACCCCCATAACGCATTGAAAAACGCTAGTCAAATTTAGATTTAATACTTCTTGCCAGTCTGTTAAGGATGTTTCTCGAAGAAGGTTTGTATAACCTATTCCTGCATTATTCACAAGAATATCGATCGTTCCCAATTCCTTGGCAATGGTTTCTATTTGTGCTTTTACGGTAGATACTTCAGCTAAATCAGTGGCAACTATTTTAACTTTTACTCCATATTCAGAAACTATATCTGCTACTGCCTGTAATTTTGCTTGTTGACGACTAATTAAACATAAATTAATGCCTGATTTTGCAAAAGCGATGGCGGTTGCTTTACCAATTCCACTACTAGCTCCGGTAATGATAGCTGTTCGTTGATTTGGGGAATATTCCATGATAAATATTGCTTTCCTTTTTAAGTTAGTAAACTAGATTGGATTTAAACTTTAACTAGCTTCTGTTATTAGAGTATCAGGTTAGTAGTTGTCAATAATGTGAAGTTTTGTAACAAAAATCACCCTCTGCATTATAACATCAATAATGAGAAGAGAGGGAAGTGATTAATTTCTAATTTCTAATGGCTAATTAATTTATAATTGGTAAAGAATTATTAATAAATATTAACTTATTTTAAGCAAATACGATGCAACAGTTAGAAAAACCGTCTCAATCATACTCATTATCAGATTGGCGACAAGGTTATGAATCCCAATTCCAAGAATTAGAATATTTGATTGAAGAGATAGAAGGAGAGATACCTTTAGAATTATCGGGAACATTATATCGTAATGGACCAGGATTATTAGAAGTTCATGGTACACCTTTACAACATCCCTTCGATGGTGACGGTATGATTTGTGCTTTTACTTTTAAAAATGGGCGGTGTTTTTTTCGTAATCGCTTTGTAAAAACTAAGGAATATTTAGAAGAGCAAAAAGCAGGTAAAATGCTTTATCGGGGAGTCTTTGGTAGTCAAAAACCGGGGGGATTGTTAGCTAACTTATTTGATATACGGGTAAAAAATATTGCTAATACTAACATTATTTATTGGGGAAATAAATTATTAGCTTTATGGGAAGCAGCACACCCCTATCGTCTTAATCCTGAAAATTTAGAAACCATGGGTTTAGATAATTTAGATGGTATTTTACAAAAAGGAGATGTATTTAGTGCTCATCCTAGAATAGATCCTTATTCCCCATTGAATCACGATAAACCTTCTTTAGTCAATTTTGGTATCAAACCTGGACTTTCTAGCACTATTACTGTTTATGAATTTGACGAATTAGGCAAAATTATTGATCGATATAGTCATACAACTCCTGGATTTTCTTTTATCCATGATTTTTTGATCACCTCTAACTATTGCATCTTTTTTCAAAATCCTACCACCTATAACCCTTTTCCTTTTATTTTCGGTTTTAAAGGTGCTGGAGAATGTGTAAATTTTGATAGTAACCAACCCACTAAAATTATTTTAATTCCTCGTCATGCACCCCATGAAAAAGTTATTACTATTGAAACAAAAGCAGGTTTCATTTTCCATCATGCTAATGCCTTTGAGGTGAATAGTAATGAAATTGCTATCGACTCCATTTGTTATGCCCAATTAAGTCAAATTGATCCTGATAATAGTTATAAAGAAGTGGATTTCGAGAAACTTGCACCCGGAAAATTATGGCGGTTTAAACTTGATTTAATTAATAAAAAAGTTAGTCAAGAATTAATTAATAATCGTTGTGTCGAATTTCCCTCTATCAATCCAAAAAATGTAGGCAGAAATTACCGTTATATTTTTATTGGTGCTGTAGATCATCCCACAAAAAATGCTCCTTTACAAGGTTTGCTGAAACTAGATTTAACTACCCAAAAAGAAGAATTATACTCCTTTGCCCCGAAAGGCTTTGCCGGTGAACCAGTATTTATACCTAAAAAGAATCCAGAATCAGAAGATGATGGTTGGATATTGGTTTTAATCTATGATTCTAGTTCTCATCATTCAAAATTAGTTATATTTGAGGGGAAAGATATTAGTAACCCAATAACAACATTACATTTAAAGCAACATATCCCTTATGGATTGCATGGCAGTTGGAAAGCTAATGATGAGGAATGAAAAATGATAAATAGGCAAGGGGTTTAAACTCTATAATTGGTGAGAAAAAGATTAAGAATGGTGAATTTTTCTCTCAGATTTGATAATTATCGCTTTTTTTAAGCTAACCTAGAAAATAAGAAATAATCTTATATTCCTTTAGAGAATTTTATGTCTGACTTAAATCGTGGCATCATGAAGTTTGATGGTGCAGACAAGCCTATTATTATCGGTATTTCCGCTGTCGTTATTCTGGGAAGCATTATCGCTTTAATTATCTGGGCACTTAAATTTGCCTATGTTGTAGTTTAAATTTAATTATTTTTCAATAATTCAAAATAAGTTATTATTTACCTCTATTTTATCTTTTTTCAATGGTAACTTAGGGGTTTTATTCTACAACATAAATTCTATTTTATCTCTTTGTCTTTTCTATTGCAATCCTAAATCATTCGGGAAGAATTAAAGACTAAAAAATAAATCTGTAAATCTTACTATACCTTAAAGCTGACTACTGAAAGCTGATAGCTAACACCTCTTTAAATCTTATAACTCACATAGGATTGCTATATAACTAACCTTTGCATCTTGCTAAACATTCAAAAACTATTAACTAAAAAATGGCACAATTTATTAACCGTCAAATAGTGTGTTTAGATAGTACCAAAAATTCTTTATATTGTGAAGTTATTGAAGTAATTAATGAGCGTAAAATATGTTGGGTTAGACCTATACTTTTAGTTGATTTACAAGCTCAAAATCATAATTATTTTTCTCAGAAAGATACCATTCATGATTTACGTTTTACTTCTGATTTATTATGGAACATTAATGATTTTAGAATAGTTTTTGATACTGAATATATAGAATTTTTATCTGAGTTACAAGAGTTTCAATTTGACGAAAATAAGTTAATCATTGCTAAACAAAAATTAAGACTTTTTATGGAAGAAATTCTTAATAATTAAAAATTAGGAAATGACAAGATGCCTAAAGTAAAACTATTAACTACTAACTATTTTTATGGCGACAAATAGAGAATATCAAGAATGGGAAAGACGCATAAATAAAGCTCGAAAAAATCATCAACAAAAGAGTAGTTTTATTTCAAATTTATTGATAATAATTATATTTTTATCTTTTGGGTTGACGATTAAAAATTATCCACAATTTTTTGGCTTAAATTCTGAATTATTAACCTGGAAAAATATTGCTAACTTTTTGTCTTTTTCTCCTAATTCTCTTAAATTCATCACAGAAGAATTTGTTACAAAAATTGATGAACCTATTGTTATTAATAATCCTGTTAATCTTCAAGAAAAAAGATTTACTAGTATTGATAATACTGCTAGAAATATTCAATATAATGGCAATTCTGTTCAAGAGTTAGCTAATATTTTATCTCAATATGCTGACACTGAAGAAGAAAAAGCTCGAATTATTTATACATGGATTACCGATAATATTACTTATGATGTAGCGGCTTTAGCTGATTTATTTGAAAACAATATTTATCCTGATATAAAAGTTGAAACTGTCTTAAATACTCGATCAACTATTTGTTCTGGTTATGCTAATTTATATCAACAATTGGCTCAATATATGGGGTTAAAATCTGTTATTGTTACTGGATATGCTAAAGGTATTAACTATGTTGTCGGAGATGATAATGAAGTTAATCATGCTTGGAATGCAGTTAAAATTAATCAAAACTGGTATATAATTGATACTACTTGGTGAGCAGGTACTGTTAGTAATAATGTTTTTTATGCTAATTTTAATCCCTATTATTTTGCCACAAAACCAGAGGAATTTGTTTATAGTCATTTCCCTGAAAATCCCCAATGGCAATTATTAAATATACCTATTTCTCGTTCTCAATTTGATACTTTACCTGATGTTTCTTCTACTTTATTTGAATATGATATAAAGTTAGTTAGTCATAAAAATTTTAAAATTAATACTAATAATCGTCTTAATATTACTTTAAATGCTCCTACAAATGTTGTGGCGATCGCCAAATTAAAATCAGGAGAAAAAGAGTTATCAGATAATTATACTTTTGTGCAGAAACAGGGAAAAAATATTATAGTTAATACGGGGTTTCCTGAAAAAGGGGATTATGAATTGGAGATATTTGCGAAACCAAAAGATGGTAGTAATAATTATCCTTTAATAGTAACGTATCAAATTTCGGCAAGTAGTAGTAGCGATAAATTTCCGACAACTTTTAAACATTTTGTTGATAATAATGGTTATTTAGAATCACCGTTAATGGCGAATTTATCTGCCAATCCAAGTACTTATTTTAAACTAAAAATTGATTCAGCAATAGAAGTAAAAGTATTTAATCAATCAACTAATCAATGGCAAGATTTAACCCGTTATGGAAATGTTTTTACGGGGAATATCAATATAGATTCAGGAAAAATAATCGTATTTGCTAAATTTCCAGAGGATTCCCGTTATTGGGCTTTATTAGAATACAAATAAACAATAAAAAACAAGGGATATTTGAAAACCCCTTGCTATGTTTTAGATAAAAGTATCTGAAATTGATACTTACACAACAAATTAAAAATAAAAAATTACTCAACCGCAGACGGAATAAGCTCTTCATCTAGAGCAGTGGCATGAGAATCTGTGTTATCATTAGATACTACAGAAACAATTTCACGATCATCCCTGGGATTATTTTCAATAGTTACATCTTCTTCCGCCGAAATACCTTCTAATTCTGCTGGATCTATAGTAGTAGTGTCACCTGCTAATAATTTTTCTCTGAATTTAACCGCCATTTCTTCGGCTTTTTCAAAGACTAAATCACGATTTTTAAGCATATCACCTGGTTCGGGTTCTAATTGCTTAGTGGAGAGAGAAATACGTCCTCTTTCAGCGTCTAAGTCAATAATCATCACTTTTAACTCATCATTAACATTAAATACACTATGAGGAGTATCAATATGATCATGAGAAATTTCGGAGATGTGTAATAAACCGCTAACACCACCAATATCGATGAAAGCACCATAAGGTTTAATACCACGAACAGAACCAATTACTACTTGGCTAACTTCTAAGCCGTTCATCTTGCGTTCAACTAAGGCACGACGATGACTGAGGACAAGACGATTACGCTCTTCATCGACCTCTAAAAATTTGAGAGGTAAATCTTGACCAACTAAATCTTCTTTAGTATCTTTAGCACTAATATGAGATCCTGGTATAAAACCTCTTAAACCTTCAACTCTGACTAATGCACCACCACGATTAGTAGCGAAAACATTAGAATAAACAGTAGCATCTTCTTCTTGTAATTGACGAACTCTCTGCCAAGCACGCATATACTCAATACGACGAATAGAAAGAGTTAATTGACCATCTTCATTTTCATCGGTTAGAATAAAAAACTCTCTAGTTTCATTAGATTGTAATACCTCTTTGGGATCATCAACTCTATTGATAGAAAGCTCTTGAACAGGAATATAAGCGGCGGTTTTTGCTCCTATATCAATCAGAGCTCCCCTTGGCTCCATACTAAAAACAGTTCCAGCAACGATGTCACCAGGACTGAAATGATAATCATATTGATCTAATAAGGCGGCAAAGTCTTCATGGGTAAAGCCGATATTATTATTATTATTTAGGGTTTGTGTCTGACTGACCATAGGCATTTCATTTATTGTTTCAAATTTACTTACTATTGCTATAATTTTAAATCCCTCCTCAGAAACTTAAAGTTTACTCAAGTTTACTGACTAATTGATATTCTCATTATTTTGATAATGAATTTTAATCACTGTCCAAACAATCTATAATTACTTATTTAGTTTTTTAGATATTTGTACTCACAACTAAGTGATGATTGACATGGATTAAGATAGAAACATTGACCAAGTTATCAACTTTTAATGGTTAATTTTCTTGGTAACATTCATGTTGGACTGATTCCTTTTAGGAAAAACTGGGTTGGTGAATAATAGCCAATTATCTAATCTAACACTAAAAAGGTGCAATTTTTCACTTATATCAATATTATTTTAAAATAGTTCTATTCTTGTTAAAAGTCCACAAGCAAAAACCATCACCGAAGTAGCGCAAATCATCGGTAAACATTGAGTTATCATTCAATACTGGTTAAGATGTTATCAAATCGAAGGAATTGAGAGATTATTAAAGGATAAAAAGGCATTTAACGGTATTGGTGAAACTTTTGAAACGGTTTAATCATAATTATTAAATATAAATATCAGTTCAAGCAATTTTTTTCGCAGCCTATATATCGAAAACACATATTAACAGAAATCCCGAAATTATAAATCAAATTTATCTATCAGTGTTAAAATTTATCATGAATCTATCGAAGACAAATAAATATTGATCGTATTCTCATAATTTACAGAGCATTACTATATTTTAATATCCCATAATTTGCTGGGAGGAAAAGAATGTTTAATTGGTAAAAAAATACCTTCACTAATCCATTATTTTATCTAGGGGGAAAAGCAATTTCTTTAGGATGGGTTTTTCAAACTATATTACTACTAATAATAGTAACTATTATAGCCAAAATTTTAAAAAATACTTTAAAATATAAAATACTTTTAAGTTTAAAAATAAGTGAGAGTAATAGAGAAGTTATTTCCACATTTATAAGTTTTATGATTGCCACCATTGGCTATCTAATTGTTATTTATATAATGGGCATAAATTTAACCTCTTTAGCCGTCATAATTGGTAGTTTAGGCGTTGGTATTGGCTTTGGTTTTCAGGAATTAACTCGTAATTTAATTAGTGGTATTACTTTATTAGGAGAAGGCAAATTAAGAGTAGGAGATTTGATCGAATTTCAAGGAAAATTGGGTTATATTATGGAAGTTTCTATTCGTTGTACAGTGATCAAAATGTTTGATGATTCTGAATTAATTATACCTAATACAGAACTAACTAATAATAGTGTAACTAATTGGAATTATAGTAATTGTCAAGGTAGAATTCAAGTACCAATAGGAGTAGCTTATGGCAGTGATTTATTACTTGTCACTGATGTTTTATTGCAATCAGCTCTTATGGTAAAAGAAGTTTTATCAACTCCGCCACCTCAAGTTATTTTTCTGGGTTTTGGCGATAATTCCCTCAATTTTTCATTATGGGTATGGGTAGAAAAAATCAATTTTCGAGCGGCAATTACCAGTTCTTTACTATATGTTATTGAATATAATTTTAGGCAAAATAATATTATTATTCCCTTTCCTCAAAGAGATATTTGGTTACATAATGTTAATAATAAAGATGATATAAAAATTACCCCTAACACAAATATTAACAATGAAAAACATATCAAATATTTACTATTAAAAGTTAGTCTCTTTCATAATTTTAATGACTTGCAACTAATTCGTTTAATAGAATCAAGTGGTCAAAAATATTTACAACCTGAAGAAACTTTAATAGAACAAGGGCAATATGGAGATTTTTTTGCTATAGTTTTAGAAGGAGAAATAGAAGCAATTTTTATTGGAAAAACTACTCAAAAATCACTATTCTTCTTTGAAGAAGGACAATATTTTGGAGAATTACCTTTACTTTTAAAAACTCCTTATCCTAGCACAATGAAAGCGACAAAACCCACAAGATTATTATTAATCAAAAAAGAAAATTTCTATCATCTCATCAAAGAATACCCTTTTTTAGCAGAGCAAATTATTCAAGAATTAAATCTGCGTCAAGATATGATTCAAGATTATCAACAACAATTACAAGAAATAGGTTTATTATCACAAGAAGAAAATAAAAATCCTTTATATTTAATTCGTCAATGTTTCCAACAAATTTTTACCACACCATTAGACATCATATCTTAACAATCTAACCTCTCCAAATTTCTTTTAATCGCTGATCTCTACCGCAACGATAACGATAATATTTATATAAAAGGGGATTTTTTTTGTAATAATCTTGGTGATAATCTTCCGCCGGGTAAAAGCTAGAAATAGTCTTAATTTCGGTGAAAATTGGTTTATTTAATTGTTTTGCAACTTTTTCTTTACTTTCTTCCGCTAACTTTTTTTGTGCATCATTATGGTAAAAAATAGCACTGCGATATTGATTCCCTACATCGCAGAATTGTCGGTTTTGTACCGTCGGATCGATATTATGCCAAAAAACTGTTAATAATTGACTATAATTAACCAATTTACTATCATATTCGATTTCTACCGCTTCTGCATGACCAGTGTTACCTTTACTTACTTGTTTATAGGTAGGATTTTTGAGATTTCCTCCCGTATAACCTGAAGTAGTCGATAAAACTCCCTTGATTTCATCGAAAGGAGATTCCATACACCAAAAACAACCCCCTGCAAAAGTAGCTTTTTCAATTTTAATGGTGTCGGCTTCAGCAAAATGTGTTATTATCAAGAATGCAAAAATTATAATGAATAATCCCTTGTAAAATTTGCCCAATAGTATTCTTAATTGTCTATCGGTACGGAAAAAAAGTAAAATAAAGCAAAACAAAGAAACGCTAAATAAGAATAAAAACATTGTAAATTGATTGATTTGTAATAATTAAAGAATTTTTAGTTAGTTTTTTCAGGAACAAATTTTAAAGCAACACCATTATTACAGTAACGTTTACCAGTCGGTTTTGGTCCATCATTAAAAACATGACCTTGATGACCACCACATCTAGCACAATGATATTCTTTGCGAGGAATTACTAATTTAAAATCTTTTTTTGTTTCAATGGCGTTGACAATTGTTTCATAAAAACTAGGCCAACCAGTGCCACTATTATATTTAGCAGTAGAATTAAATAGCGGTAAATCACACCCAGCACAAGCATAAATTCCCTTTCTTTTTTCATCATTTAAAGGACTAGAAAAAGGTTTTTCAGTACCCTCTTTTCTTAAAACTTTATATTGTTCATTGGTAAGTTTTTGTTTCCATTGAGCATCAGACAAAGATATTTTTTGAGGTTTATTTTCAGCAGATTTAACTTCTTTTATGCCTAAAAATAAAGGAACACTTGATAACATTATAGAGAAAAAAGTTCGTCTTTTCATATTTGTTATATATTTATGGTGAAAATATTTTTTAGTTGACAATTTTATTGAAGGAATAAGCATATTTTAACTTACTAATTCATCTAAAGAATTAATTTTTCATTAATAATTACTGATTACCGTATCAGAAAAGTCGGTAAAACCTTAAACTTTTTCTCACATTAGATTGTTATAGTAAAAATATCGTTAAATCCGAGGAAAAGAAAATGATTACAATTCGTCCATCAGCAGAAAGAGGAAACCTTAATTTTGGTTGGTTAGACACAAAACATACTTTCTCTTTTGGTAGTTATTATGATCCTAAATATACTGGTTTTGGCAATTTATTAGTGATTAATGAAGATATTATCGCGCCTGGTCAAGGTTTTGGTACTCATGGACATCAAGATATGGAAATTGTTACCTATGTAATAGAAGGAGAGTTAGAACATAAAGACAGTATTGGCAATATAGCCACAATTCCTCAAGGAGAAGTGCAAAGAATGACAGCGGGTACTGGTATTCGTCATAGTGAGTACAATCACTCTCAGGAAAAATCTGTACATTTATTGCAAATTTGGATTACTCCTAACACAAAAGATTTAACTCCTAGTTATGAACAAAAATCATTTTCTCAAGCAGAAAAACAAGATAAACTTTGCTTATTAGCTTCTAATGATGGTAGAAAAAACTCGTTAAAAATTCATCAAAATGTGGATTTATTTGGGTGTATATTGGGTAATGATAAAACAATCAACTATCAATTAAAAAATAATGATTATAGTTGGATTCAAATTGTAAAAGGAGAATTAAATGTTAATGAAAAAATTTTAAAAACTGGTGATGGACTTGCCATTAAAGAAGAAAATAAATTAATTTTAAAATCATTTCAAGAAAACACTGAGTTTTTATTATTTCACTTTCAATGAAGATTTATAACCCACATTCTGTATATTTTAAGAGATTACTAAAGCGGAAATTGGGACAAAAATAAATAAAGGTGGGCAATGCCCACTCTACGATGATTTTATGATTTTAGTCATATTTTAAGCAATAGCCATCAACTCCGAAACTAATCCCACTTTCTTGTTATAGAACCCATTTGGGATCTTTTTTAAGAAGAGATCGCTAATTGTTGATAGAACCCAATTACTTAATTTAGATGGTATTGAAGTAACAGATTATCACAATTCTGACCATGAAATTATTATAGAAGTTTAGATGAAAGATACTGAAGAATTAAAAATAACTGAGAGAGAAAAATTATTAAAAAGCATGAAAGGATGTAAATATATTTTATTAAAAAGAGAAGAAGATTTGAGAGAAGACAAAGGCATGTTAACTTAGGCAAAGAAGCATTACTATTCACCAAACATAAAGCAGGATTAATCTATAAGCCATTAATAGCATTAGTCATCGCTTGTAAAGAAGTCTGAAAAATATTAGTTTTGTCAAAATATAATCATGAAGATAACTACTATCCATTTTCCGCTAAGATAACTAATAATAATCTATACTCAAAATCTATTTATTGATCAATGCTTCCTAATAAAGTAAAAGTTCTTCGTCCTGAAGGTATTCTTGATAATGCCAAATCTAGTCTATTTCGTCAACAGATAAGTGATTTAATCAGTGAAGGTACTAATCTTATTCTTATTGATTTCAAAAAAGTAACTTTTATGGACAGTTCTGGTTTAGGTGCTTTAGTACTAATTTTAAAAATGATTCGTAGTAGTGGTGGGCGATTATTTTTAATGTCTTTAAATGATCAAGTTAAAATGTTATTTGATTTAACTAATATGGGGAATATTTTCGAGATTATTGAAGATAAATCAGAATTAGAAGAAAGATTGAGAAATTTTTAAATAATAAACAATCAAACTTTATAAATTTTGTCATGTTATTTAATAATATAGCGATCCTAAATCATTTGTGAAGAATTAAAGATTAAAAAATAAATCTGTAAATCTTATTATATCTTAAAGCCGACCACTGAAAGCTGATAGCTAACACCTCTAAAAATCTCAGAACTCACATAAAATTGCTATATTATTGCAGTAAAAACAACAAAGAATTAGTCATCAATTTGGATAACTTTATTATGGCTAGATAATCCATGTTTTATAGTTATTTGAGCTTTTTTTATTTTAAATTTTTGTGCAATTATTTCCCTTAATTCTTGATTTGCTTTTCCATCAATGGGGGCTGATTTTAAATGTATAATCCTAATACCTTCAGGATTTTTTTCTATTTTTTGTTGTTTAGATTTAGGCTTTACTTTAACATTAATTTTCATCTTTAATAACTTTAATTAATGCTTCAATTTCAGTTTCTAAAGTCAAATAATGAATACAAGCCCTAAGACAATAAGGATTAACTAATGTACGCAAATAAAACCCCTTTTCTTCCAAAATTTTCACCATTTTATTGGCATCTTTTCCGTTTTTCAAATAAAAAGACACTAACCCCGATTCTGGTGCAGTATGTTTTAAACATTCAATGCCTTCTATCTTCGTTAATTGTGTCCATAAATAATTACTTAATTCACAAATACGATGGTAACGTTGCTCTATTGTACCCCACTGTTGATGCACGGCGATCGCCTCTTTTAAAGCAGTAAACAAAGGATAAGCAGAAGTTGCCACTTCATAACGACGACTATCATCGGCAAAAGGTAAATCAGTTTTAGAGTAATTTAATCCACGCCAACCGATAAAAGTAGGAGAAACAGAAGTAATTAAATCTTGCCTAACATAAAGAAAGCCTACCCCCGCCGCACCACATAACCATTTATGCCCCGTGCAACCATAAAAGTCAACCTCCGATTCTATTAAATTTAAAGGTAAACTTCCCACAGATTGCGCACCATCCACTAATACTTGAATTTGTTGTTGACTATAAGTATAGTTATGACATACCGAAACAATTTCCTTTAAAGGTAAAACTTGTCCAGTATTCCATAGAATATGACTGATAACCACTAATCGAGTATGGGGAGTTAGATGATTTTTGATAACTTCGACAGGATTATCATGATTAAGAGTATCAATAATTGGACAAGTAACGATTTTAACCCCAAAACGACGACTAATTTCTTTAACAATAGCAATGATTCCATAATGTTCAGCATCTGTTAATAAAATTTCGTCTTCTTTTTGCCATTCAATACCCCATAAAGGAATATTACAACTAACACTAACATTTTCTGTTAAAGTGATGCTTTCTGAAGTCACCCCAATCTCCGAGGCGATGGATTTTTTCGCTGTGCTAATATTTTCTTCTATCCAACTATTCATTTTTAAACCAAAAGGACCAACTTTATCAATATGCTCGTAACTATCAATAATTTTTTGTAAAGCAGATTGAGGTAAAATTCCTTGCCCTCCAAAATTAAAATAAAATTTATCCTTTAAACCCAAAAATTGTTGTCGATGTTGTTGAATATCTTGCATAAATAGAAAAAATAAAAATCAACTAAAAGCTCAAAGATAAATAATATCAGGATTTTAGTTCTATTTGTTGATTTAACGTATCCTAGCCAATGGGGAATAGGCAATAGGCAATAGGCAATAGACAATGGGCAATGGGCAATAGGCAACGATGCTCAAACCCCTTGCTAGAATTAGAGTATGTAATTGTATAATTCTTCCCTATGTTTCCTAACTCCTAACATTGCCTTGACTCAAACGTTTACCTCTTCTTTCTTCCTTATCTCCCATAGTTAACTTAGATGCGTCTGGAGCTTAGTACTAAGTAATATAAAAATTATATTCAAAAATCTTTTTATAACAAAAACATATATCACTTATAAAAAAAAATCAATACCATTTATAGCTTTTCAGGAACATTTAGCTGTATCATTATTTTCATAGACTAAAATCAATGATTTTTTAAAAAATCATAGTCTTTTGTGAATATAAAAACCACTATGACTTTATTGCTATAAGGAGGTTAAATGTCCAATTTTTCCCGTCGTCGATTTTTAACTACTGCTGGAACTACTGCAGCTACAGCTATTTTTTTAAAAGGATGTTTAGGAAATCCTCCCGAACCTCGTAGTACTAGTAGTACCCCTAGCACCCCAGTTGCAACAACAACTTTGACACCAGAAATGACTCCCGAAACTCCTGTTATAAAATTGGGATTTGCTCCGATTTTTGAAGCTGCTCCTTTAATTGTGGCTAAAGAAAAAGGATTTTTCGCCAAATATGGCATGAATCAAGCCGAAATAGCTAAACAAGCTAACTGGGGCTCGGCAAGAGACAACGTTGAAATTGGTTCAGCCGGTGGTGGTATAGATGGAGGACAATGGCAAATGCCGATGCCTTATCTTATCTCTGAGGGATTGATCACCAAGAATAACGTCAAAATACCGATGTATGTTCTTGCTATGTTGAACACTCAAGGTAATGGTATTGCGATCGCCAAGAGTCAAGAAGGTAAAAATATCACCTTAGATATGAGTAAGGCAAAAGATTATATAGTCGGTTTAAAGCAATCAGGAAAGCCATTTCGAGCTGCCTTTACCTTTCCCAAAGCCAATCAAGATTTTTGGATTCGTTACTGGTTAGCCGCTGGAGGGATTAATCCTGATACAGATGTAAATTTAATGACTGTACCTGCTGCCCAAACGGTAGCAAATATGAAAACAGGTTCGATGGAAGGATTTAGTACAGGCGATCCTTGGCCTACCCGTATTGTTGCCGATGGCATTGGTTTTATGCCAGCATTGACGGCTCAAATGTGGGCAAATCATCCTGAAGAATATCTTGCTATTCGTGCTGACTGGGTGGACAAAAATCCCAAAGCGACAAAAGCAGTACTCAAAGCGGTAATGGAAGCTCAACAATGGTGTGATACTCAGAGTAATCGATCGGAATTAGCACAAATACTGTCTGGTGCTAACTATTTTAATGTTCCTGCAACAATACTCGAACCAGCTTTAATG
>NZ_VRZC01000039.1 GCF_016743215.1 Geminocystis sp. GBBB08 | reverse complement strand
CGGTGGATCTCCAGGACGGCGATCGCCAATTTTTATGGTAAAATCTTTTCGAGTAACATTTTTGGCTGCTTGGATGACTTCTTTGACAGAAAAACCGTTACCATTACCAAGATTGAAAACTTCACTTTTTCCACCTTTTAAGAGATATTCTACTCCTAATAAATGAGCTTGGGCTAAATCTTCTACATGGATATAATCACGGATACAAGTGCCGTCAGGGGTGGGGTAATCATCCCCTAAAATATAAATAGAATCCCGTTTTCCTAAAGCTGTGTATAACACTAAAGGAATCAAATGAGGTTCAGGATCATGATCTTCCCCAATTAAGCCATCAACGGAAGCACCGGCGGCATTAAAGTAACGAAAAGCGACATATTCCCAATTATACGCCCGTTGAAAATCAGCTAACATCTTCTCTACCACTAACTTTGTATAACCGTAAGTATTGATAGGATTTTGAGGGTGACTTTCGGTGATCGGAATTTCTTTGGGTACTCCATAAGTGGCACAAGTAGAAGAAAAGACAATATTTTTTACCCCAGCCGTTTCCATTGCCTCTAATAAATTAAGGGTAGAAACAACGTTATTGCGATAATATTTAGCAGGATTTTCCATTGACTCTCCTACATAAGCATAAGCGGCAAAATGAATCACTGCTTCAATTTTATACTCTTGAAAAATTTTATCTAATAATAGGCGATCGCTTAAATCTCCGTGAACAAAATTGACATTTAATTTATCGATGATATATTGATGACCATAAACTAAATTATCTAAAACGAGAAGATCATAATCCTTACTTTTTAACAGTTTAACCGTATGAGAACCAATATAACCTGCTCCACCCGTCACTAAAATAGTCATAACCAAAAAGATAATTAAATTTTGTCAAGAAAACTTGTTAATTATACATAATTATGGTACGGGTATATGTGAGAAAAAATAAATAAATTGTTCTGAATCTTCTACTCTCCTAGTTTGATAATATGAGGAAAAGTGAGATTATTTTCTAATTGATTATTGATTAACTTTAGGTAAAATTCAGTGACTGAATCAGGGTTAATTTGTTGTAAAGCAATTAATAAATCATAGCTATTTTTAAATAAGTTACTTACATCAATATTAAAATAATCAGGTTCATATTCTCTTAATTTTTTACAGCCTTCTCCTAATAAAATAACTGCCCCTCGCCAATTACTATTACTGAGATGATAACAAGCCACTGCTATTTGTAAAATTCCTTGATAGAATGTTTTATCTGGTTCAACAGAATCCATCCAAATTTCTTCAAGGGTATCATGACAAGCATAAAATTCTTGTTGGTTAAATTCTTTGATTCCTTTCTCCCAAAATTGATTCATATTAATAATTAATATTGAAGGTATTTTCTCTTGAAAATGATTAATCAGTGGCGAAATTGGTTTAAATCTCAACATTTTGGAAAACGATCTATTTCTACCCGTTATGCTTTAATCGAAGCCTGTTTAATTGGGATTTTTTCCGCATTAGCTGCCATTTTACTTAAAGAAGGGATTAATTTATTAGGTGGTTATCGCTTACAATTAGTTAATCGTTGGGGTGCGATCGCTATCTTACCATTATTTGGCTTAATTTTAGGATCCATGGCAGGATTTTTAGTGGAAAATGTTTCACCAACAGCAGCGGGGGGGGGCATTCCTCAAGTAAAAGCCGCTTTAGCTAGATATAAAATACCTCTTTCTTTTCGAGTAGCCATAGTGAAAATTATTGGCACAATTCTCGTTTTAGGTGCTGGTTTAACTTTAGGTCGTCGTGCGCCCACTGTCCATATCGGGGCTGCCTTAGCTGGGGAATTAACCCGTTTTGTGCCTACTTCCCCGGAGCATCGTCGCCAAATGATAGCCGCCGGTGCCGCTGCTGGATTAGCCGCAGGGTTTAATACTCCCATTGCCGGAGTAATGTTTGTTGTTGAAGAGTTGATGAGAGACATTTCTAATTTAACCCTTGAGACGGCCATCGTTGCATCTTTTACTGGAGCAGTAGTGTCATTAATTTTACAATCTCCCAACTTAAAATTACCTGAAAGTATCATTTCCCTCAACAATCTTTCTTTTTCTCCTTATCAAATTCCCTTTTATCTACTTTTAGGTATCATTGCCGGGATTTTAGGAGCTGTATTTAATCGTAGTGTTTTGTTTAGTATTAAGTGGAATGAAAAGCTGAAAATACCATTATTTTTGCGTATTGGAGTAGCAGGGTTAATTTCAGGATTAGTAATCGCATTTTTACCGCCTTTTTTTCGAGATAACGCTGGTTTAAAAGACATCGTGATTCGAGGAGAATTAACTTGGCAACAAACTGCTTTTGCATTTTTAGCTCATTATACCTTAACTATTTTAGCCGCCGGATCGGGAGCCCCTGGAGGTTTGTTTGCCCCTGCTTTAATTATGGGTTCAGCTTTAGGTTATTTAATTGGAGATTTAGAAGCTACATTTACTGGTGGTGAAAGCATTTCAACTTTTTCTTTAGTAGGTATGGGTGCATTATTTACGGGAATTGTGCGAGTGCCGATTACAGCAATTATGATTGTATTTGAATTGAATGCTAATTTTCATTTAGTATTACCTTTAATGATTAGTTGTGCTGTTGCCTATATTAGTGCTGAAACCTTTGAGAATGGTTCACTCTATCAACATCTATTACGCAGTATGGGTATTGAGTTAGAAAAGGAAAATAATGATACTCAAGAACATTTTTTAAGTCATCTTACCGCCGCCGATGTTATGCAGTCTCAAGTAGAAACCGTTACCCCTAACTTATCTATCTCCGAGTTATTAGAATTAATGACAACATCTCATCATCGAGGTTTTCCAGTGATGGAAAATGGGAATATAGTCGGTATTATTACTCAGTCAGATTTAGTTAAAGCAGAGACTTTTAATACTAGCATTTCTATCGATGAAATTATGACGAGAAACCCCATTACTGTTAAAGCTAACGTTTCCCTTAGTGATGTCTTATATCTTCTTAACCGTTATCAATTATCTCGTTTACCTGTGGTACAAGATCATCGTTTAGTGGGTATTATTACTCGTACTGATATTATCCGTGCTGAAGTCAATGAATTAAAAGCTGATGTATCCCTGAAAAAGCAACCAGCTTATAGTATTTATAGAACATTATCACCAGCCACAGGAAAAGGACGTATTTTAGTGCCTATTGCCGAAGATGACGATTTTCGAGCTTTATTTAAAATAGCCGTAGCCATCGCTGGTTATTATCAATATGAAATAGAATTTGTACTGGTGATCAAGATCCCGAAACATCAAGATCCAAGTACTGTAAAAGTAGATCAAAGAGCTTCTCGTCATCTCATGGGAAATTTAGAAAGAATGGGAAGAAAAGCCAAAATATCAGTACATACAAAAATAGTAATAGCACATTATCGTAGTCAAATTATTCTCGACATCATTAAACAAAGACATATTAATTTATTAGTGATGGGATGGAAACAGAATTTTTATGGGCAAGAGTTCGTTTTTTCCCAATTAATTGACAGTTTAATTAATCAAGCTACTTGTGAATTAATCTTAATTAGGCTTGGAAAAAATCAGCAATTTTACCCCTATAATCTCAATCCTCTGGGTAGTTGTTTAATACCGACAGCAGGAGGACCAAATGCCGAAGAAGGATTAAAATTATTACCTGCTTTTATGGAGATTTATCGTCAAGGAAAATTACCGCCAATTTGGTTAACCAAAGTCTATTCTCCAGAGGCAAAAAACTTTAATAGCGATCAACTTTACACTACCACCAAAAAATTACAAAAATTGTTAAATACAGAAGTAGAATCTTTGACGGTTTGTTCAACTTCAGTGGTATCAGCAGTAATTCAGTTAGCAGAAATCCAAAAATCAGAATTAGTAATTTTGGGTGCATCTCGTCACAGTTTATTAAAACAAGCATGGTATGGCAATATACCCGAAGCCATTACTTCCAAAATAGATACCACGGTTATTATTATTCGTCTCCCTTCATAATGAAGATTAGGAAAGGAGGTGACTAGGTGAGAAGGTGACTATAGAAAAATTACAAGGGAAAAATCTTCTTTTTAGGGATTCTTGTCATATAGTCAACGAACTCGTTTTGTACGGTTTTCCTCCCTATTCGACTTTCTATCCTTGTTCATGCAAGTCTTCACCTTAACTAGATCGTAAAAAACCTACCCCTTTGAGCTTCCCTACCTCCTATAGTTAATTTAGATGCGTCTGGAACTTATTTAGTGTTATCTTTAGGAATGAATTTATAATAGTTATTTTAATTTATATATAAAAACATTATGAAAGCAATGATTCTGGCAGCCGGAAAGGGAACTCGTGTACGTCCTATTACTCATACTATTCCCAAACCTTTAATACCTATTTTACAAAAACCAGTTATGGAATTTTTAGTTGAACTACTACGAAAACATGGGTTTAATCAAATTATGGTTAATGTGAGTCATTTAGCAGAAGAAATTGAAAACTATTTTAGAGATGGGCAACGTTTTGGAGTAGAAATTGGTTATTCTTTTGAAGGACGTATTGTCGATGGTGAATTAGTCGGTAAGGCTTTAGGCTCTGCTGGAGGCTTGAAAAAAATTCAAGAATTTAATCCTTTTTTTGATGATACTTTTGTCGTTTTATGTGGTGATGGTTTAATTGATCTTGATTTGACAGAAGTAGTTAAAAAACATCAAGAAAAAGGTGCGATCGCCACTGTAGTAACAAAATCTGTGCCTAAAGAAGAAGTTTCCAGTTATGGAGTAGTTGTTACCGATCAAAATGATCGTATTTTAGCCTTTCAGGAAAAACCCTCTGTAGAGGAAGCCTTGAGTACTCAAATAAACACCGGTATTTATATATTTGAACCTGAAATTATTGATTATATTCCTCCAAATCAAGAATATGATATTGGTAGTGAACTATTTCCAAAATTAGTAGAATTAAACCTGCCTTTTTTTGCTGTTAATATGGATTTTGAATGGATAGATATAGGCAAAGTACCAGATTATTGGGAAGCTGTGAGATCTGTATTAAAAGGACAAGTGAAAAATGTACAGATACCGGGTAAAGAAGTTAAGCCCGGAATTTACACAGGTTTAAATGTATCAGTTAATTGGGATAAAGTAGAAATAACAGGTCCTGTTTATATTGGTGCGATGACTCATATTGAAGATGGAGCAAAAATTATCGGTCCGACTATGATTGGCCCTAATTGCTGGATTTGTGAAGGTGCAACCGTTGATAATAGTGTTATTTTTGAATATTCTCGTCTTGGTTCAGGGGTTCGTTTAGTAGATAAACTGGTATTTGGACGTTATTGTGTAGATAAAACTGGTACTGCTATTGATGTACAGGCAGCGGCTATTGACTGGTTAATTACCGATTCTCGAAAGGATTTAGGGGATAATCCTAGCACCGGTAAAGTTATTGAGGATTTCGTTAATAGTAAATAAAAGGAATGAAGAATTAGGAATTAGCAATATTCAACGCCTTGAAATCAATTTCCCCGCTAAAAATTGGCGTTCAATGAATTGAACTGAAAGTCATGTCTTATATCAAATTCGGATATAACTTATAATAGAACTTTGCTTCTTTGCTGTCTCCCCTAACTGGAGATGCGAAGAATTTTACTATAATTATTTAATCGAACCTAATATTACTTACTCATTCATTGGTGCAACAGCCCATTGCCCTATTACTGATTATTAAAAATTTGTGTTTAAGATAACATCATCGCTATTGTCTGAAAATTCTCGACAATCATTAACGGTGACAACCGGAGGAAAAAGGATTGATGTATGGTTAGCTGATTATCTAACTAATTTATCTCGATCTCGCATTCAAAAATTAATCGAAAATGGACAAGTATTAATTAATAATTCTGTTTGTAAGCAAAAAAAAACTATCTTAAAACAAAATGATATAATTATCGTTGATATTCCAATTCCCGTGGTATCTTCTCTTACGGCTGAAGCTATCCCCTTAGATATTCTTTATGAAGATGAATATTTGATTATTATTAATAAATCAGCTAATTTTGTCGTACATCCTGCACCCGGTCATAGTAATGGCACTTTAGTTAACGCCTTATTAGCTCATTGTCCTGATTTACAAGGTATTGGCGGTATTGAACGTCCGGGTATAGTTCATAGATTAGACAAAGACACAACAGGAGCGATAGTGGTAGCCAAAACGGAACCAGTTTTACATAGTTTACAGGCTCAAATCAAAGCGAAAACAGCTAAAAGGGAATATTTAGGAGTTGTTTATGGTTGCCCTAAAGAAGACTCAGGAGTGATTGATTTACCCATTGGTCGACATCCTTCCGATGGGAAAAAAATGGCGATCGTATCTGTTGAAAAAGGTGGACGAGAAGCTTTAACTTATTGGCAAATTAAAGAAAGATTAGGTAATTATTCTTTAATTCATTTTACATTAGGCACTGGGCGCACTCATCAAATTCGTGTCCATGCCAGTCATATCAAACATCCGATTCTAGGCGATCCTTTGTATAGCGCTGGTCACTCTGTTGGTGTTAATCTAACTGGTCAGGCTTTACACGCTTTTAGATTGACTTTAACTCATCCTATCACAGAAGAAACCATAGAAGCCATTGCACCTTTACCCTTAGAATTACAAAAACTTTTGCAGATCTTAAGGCAAAAATCAGGACTTAAATCAATAATGATTAATTAATAGTAATTACTAGAGTTGATCGCCTATAAATTTTCTAGATCTTCCCCATAACAAATCTCGATGTCTAAATCTTCTCTTTGTTTATCAATAATCATTTTCAGAATAGAAGAAATATTTTTTAGGGCTTTTTGTCATAACAGAAAACCTTTAGTGTCTAACTCATCTTGTTTTTTTGTAGATAAATTATAGTGGCTGAATAATCAAATATTTTTTTTCTGATTACCTGAAAATATTATCTGAAAAATTTGATTACTAATTAAATTTCACTCTCAAACCATTTTTCTAAATCAGAGATATTCTGAAAATCTAATAATGCTTCTGCTAACGATTCCAATTGAGGAATAGAGAGAGATCGCACTTTTTCTTGCAAGGATACGGATAATATCCCACAACAACGATTGAGTTGACGAATTAATAACTCTGACTCTCCTTGTCGTAAACCTTTTTGTAAGCCTTCTTCCATGCCTTTTTGTAAGCCTTCTACCATGCCTTTTTGTAAGCCTTCTTCCATGCCTTTTTGTAAGCCTTCTTCCATGCCTTTTTGTAAGCCTTCTTCCATGCCTTTTTGTAAGCCTTCTTCCTTCGCTTTATCTTGCCAATATTTGACTAAGGTTTCATAAGCATCTAATTTAGGCATTGTCGCTGTTTTTAAATCAAACATGATCAGTATTTCCTCCGTACTTAATTGGGGTAATTTATTCTTTAGTATAGCTTCTATCAATCTAAATTGTCTTTGGAATTCTTCTTCGGTTTTCACACTATTTAATACCGATTTTCCTATGTCTTTAATCTCCGAATTGTTAGCAACAATTAATTTTAGTAAAGCTAAATTTGAAGGGAGATTTTCTCTCGTTAATAAGTCTTCTAAATATAGCCTTTTAATGTTATTTTCTAAGAGTATTTTATAGGGAATTTCTGAACCCAAATCATTATTTCTATTTCTCAAGATTAATAAACCTTTCCATAATCTTTTTACCTCATATTGTTTTAAATAAAGAAAGATTTGGGCAAAATATCGATGATAAAATTTGTCATCTTTTTGCATTTGTGCTTCTAAAAAGATTAAGGGTAAATTATTATCCTCAGATATAGGAGTTAAAAGTCCATCTAAACGAAATTCTGTATCTTTAATAACTGGGGCAGTATATTCAAATTGACAATCTTTCGGAATATCCGGCAATAATTCAGCAATTAAACTGGGTTGATTGATAAATATTTGGTAAAAAAGTTTATCTGTTTTCATCACATTTTTTTTAAATTTTAAATTTGAGAATTACTCCTTATTTTAATAATAAAAAATATTAACTTTGAGCATTCTTAAACCAATTAACAGTAATTTTTAATCCCTCATCTACTGTATAGGGTGGATTCCAATTTAACATCTGACGAATTTTACTACTATCGACTTGTAATGATCCTAACAGGCGATCGCCTACATCCTCTTTACCGATAATTTTCGTGGCTAATTTCAACAAACTAGGGGGAAAGGGTAAAAGTAACGGTGATTTACCCATTGCTTTACCAATACGACAAATTAACTCAGGAGTTGATAAATCTTCACCATCACTGATAATAAATATCTGATTTTTAGCATTAGGATGTTCAATACAAGTTATAATGGCATCTACTAAATTACCAACATAAACAAGGCTACGGGAGTTATTAATTCCTCCTAGTGGTAAGGGTAAATTTTTGGCGGTTAATTTTAATAACCTCTCCATATTACCCGGATTATTCGGCCCATAAACTAGGGTAGGACGAAGAATTGTATAAGTCATGGTACTATTTGGACAAATTTCTTTGATAGCTTTTTCGGCTTTTAACTTACTTTTTCCGTAGGGAGTGTCAGGATTACATGGCGAAGATTCGTTAATAATAGTATCGCTTAAAGTAGCGATCGCACCAATAGAACTAAAAAAAATAAAGTGTTTAACCCCAGCCTCAATAGATTGCTTAACTAAATTAATTGTACCTTCGGCGTTAACTTGATCAAATTCGGCTTCTGGATTGGTAACAGATTCCTTTAAAATGTGAGCTCTAGCCGCCATGTGAATCACCACGTCAATATTTTTTAAGGCTTGTCGCCAATTAGTGTCACCATCAATAGAATTAAGGGGAATTAAGCTATAAATAGATGAAAAATTCGTAGCATTACGCACGGTTAGGGAAATATTAAAGTTATTTTGTTCTAATTTAGGAAGAAGATTACTACCAATAAATCCCGTTGCTCCTGTTATTAAAATTGAGGTCATAATTGATGAAGATTTTTTAAAGTGTTATAGTGAGGGATTTTTTTTGAGTGAATACTCTGTCATAAATATCCTCAATTTGTCGCACCATTTCCTCTCCATCAAATAGTTTTCTGGTTAAGACTTTTGCATTTTTGCCAATGCGATCGCACTCTTGAGGATTATTTAACAAAAAAATTAAATGATTTGCTAATTCTTCGACATTTTTAGTTTCAAAAAGTAAACCAGTTTCATTATGATGAACAGTTTCCGGAATACCGTAAATATTTGGTACAACTACAGGCTTACCCATTAGCATAGCTTCTGTCATGGCACGTCCTAAACCTTCCCACAAAGAAGATAGAGCGAAAATGTCAGAAATAGATAAAATATTTGGTACATCATCCCTAGATCCCAAAAATCGCACTTGTTGATCAATACCTAATTGATTAGCTTGTGTTTTAAGAGAATCTTCAAGCTCACCTTCCCCAACTAGCAAAAGTAAAGTATTCGGACACTTTTTCAATACCTGAGCAAAAGCATCTATTAAATAATAAGGTGCTTTTTGTTGATCCAACCTTCCTACCATCGTGATAATTTTAGTATCATAATATATATTAAGTTTATTTCGTAATAATTTTGAATCAAAAAGTTGATCAAGTTTAGAAAAGTCGATACCACTATAAATAGTTTGAGAGTTATCTTCTCTAACAATACCTAATTCTAAAGCCTGTTTTCGATTTAACTCACATACCGTGATCAAAAAATCTGTTTTTTGGGCGATCGCCTTTTCTAGGTTAATATAAAACTGTTTCTGCCATGACGGCATAAAATCGTGAAAAGGAAAGCCGTGTATAGTATGAACCACTGGAATTTTACAATAATTCGCCGCTAGTCGCCCTAAAATTCCTGCTTTTGAGCTATGGGTATGGACTAAATCTATTTTTTCTGTTTTTAATAACTTAACAATTTGCCAAAATGTCTGCCAGTCTTTTAAAGGGGAAATAGGATTAATTAATGTATTAATGGGATAAAACTGATCACTATAGCTTTTGGCTCGATCTAACCACACACCGTCAGGATTAGAGGCTAAAGATATATCATAAAAACTGCGATCATGATTTTTGACCGTAAGAAGGGTATTATCTTGGGCACCTCCTATCACTAAACGAGTAATTATATGCAGTATCTTTTTTTTCATATTATCTCTCATTCAGAAATGTTATTATCATGATTATTAATCATAGGCTTTAAAAAGTTTTCCCTTTTATTATAAAAAATAGTATTCGGCAGAATATGTCCTTTCACTAAAGAACCTGCTCCAACCACCGAATTTTTACCTATATAAGTGCCTTTTAAAATTATTGTTCCTGAGCCAATCCAAACATTATCTTCAATGATAATTTCTTTTTTAGAAAAACCTTGAGATTGAAATAATCCTTCTTCTTTAAAATTGTGATCATGATCATAAAGTAAAACATTTTCACCAAAGATACAACCTTCCCCAATTTCAATTTTATAATGGCAATTCAGAGAACAGCCACGATTAAAAAAAACTTGCTCCCCGATAATTAAAGAACCATCTTTAATATTTATTGAAATATCTTTTCTTAAAACTAATCTTCCTTTTACCTCTAATAAAGCATTATTGCCTGTGATAATTAATTCAGAACGAGGACCTGCAAAAACCTTCATAAAATTTTGAATTTGCACTTGATTCTGATAAAGTATTTTCCACAAACCTAGAGTGAAAAAAGAAGTTGGTACATTTATATAACGTAAATTCATCACAAAAATACTCAATGAGTTAATTTTATATTCATTTTGTCAAACTGATTATCCTTTTTTTTGACCAATTCCATACTGGTAGTTCTATATATAGATATATAGCAATACTTACTGCTAAAGCTAGTAAAACTATCAAATACATAGTCACCGTAGAGCCTAAAATATTTTCTAATTTTATTAAAAACAAAATTTTTGCAAATAAAAATAGTGCTGGATAATGAACTAAATAAATAGAATAGGAAGCATCGCCTAAAAATTTCAAAAAGTAACTAGTTTTAAAGTTAGTTAAATTTTCCATTATAGTTGATACAGACAACAAAATACCGACAACAAAACTATAATATAATACTATTAATATTTTGTTTTTATAAATTAAGGTAAGACTATCTGGTGAGATTAAAAAAATTATCAAAAAAATTACACTTAACAAAGAAAAAATAAATTTTAGTTTATTCATTTTCGTTATGTTTTTTTCGTTATCTCCTCGACTTTCTTCTATTGCTAATATGTATTTATAAGCTAAAAATCCTGATAAGCAACCTGCAAAAAATTCCAGATTATACCTACTAAACATAAAAGAAAGTAAAAAGTTAGAATCGAGAATCGTCTGATAAGTTCTATATTTATAATCCCAAGTACCACTAAAATCAAACAATGCTTTATATAAACTGCCAAAAACGATTATGAACAAAATCCCCCGGACTATTTTAGATTTCCAAAAATAAATCAACAATGCCACTAAGATATAAAAATATAGCTCATGAGTTAAAGTCCAACCCGGACTTAATAAAGGTAGTTTTTCTTGAGGAATTAAAAGGAAAGAATTAATAATATAACCCCAATCTCCATTAAAAGATTTTTCTTCTGATATTGATAAAAAGAAGAATGGTAAACAGAGAATAGTAATAATCCAATAAATAGGATAAATCCTAATTAGTCTTTTAATAGCAAAAGATGTTACTTTTTTTGATTGTCCTAAATCTTTGAAGTGAATAAGTAACATAATAAATCCACTTAAAACAAAGAAAAAATCAACCCCTATTCCACCTTGTGCAAAAATGCCTCCCATAAAGTCTTGACCAAATTTATCCTGAGAAATCAAAGTTGCATGACGAGTAACTACCAAAATGGCAGCTAATCCCCTAAAAGCCTGAATTGTTATAAATTGTTTTTTCATTGCGTATGATCTTAATTATTACAGATGTCTAATATTATAGTAATTTAACGCATTAACCCTAGGACAATCCACATATTTGTTTCCCTAAATAATTGATGTGTAATAGAATAAATTACGAGCCCAATAATAGCAGACCAAGAAACAAAATCTTTATTTCTCCAAAGGCGTATTATTATAAATAAAGAGAAGAAAATCAGAGAAAAAACACCACTAATAACAATAAGTGATGGAAAAAGAGAATGGATTTCAAAATCACCACCCAATCTACGCCAATAATTGTCATAACCTATTCCAATTAACGATTCAAAAGGGGTTATCCTTGATATAAGTTGTACATTTCTTCCTTCCCATAAATCAGTAGTTTTCTCGTTGTCGAGAGCAGTAAATCGTTGATCGAGAACACCAAAACTTTTATCTAGTATAGAACTTAATGAAGGAATTACCGAATCTAACATGACATCCCATAGTATGATGCTTAAAATTGAGCCGAAGATTATTGCGACTGTTATCTGAAAAGATTTTTTTCTTAAAAAAGAGATAAATAGCAAAATATTTTTTTCTATATTACCAATAAAAGATTGAATGAAGGCTAGTAAAATAGGAATTCCTCCCATTAAAGCAGCTCGTGAACCTGATTGCAGTGCTGGAATAATAAGAAGGAGTAAAATAACTTGTAATTTCCAAGAAAGTAGATTATCTCGACTAAAATAAATAGACATAATCAGCAGACACAGTATATGAATTCCAAATTGGTTCGGATTATTTGTGAATCCAGAACCCCTAACGGTAGTTAGAAAAAAAATCGAGGAAAAATCGATAATTGCGTTTAACAAACAAGCATTAAGAAAAAGAGGATGTAGTTCTTTTTCGGTTCTAAAAAAGTTGAATATTAAATAAACACTTGTATTGTATAACATATAGGCTATTGCCATAGAAGTTCCAAGGAAACTAACTTCAGGGAAAAAACGCAAAGATAAAATATTAGCCATTACAAAAATTAAGACAAATAATGACAAAGTTTTTTTTGCTAAAAAATTTCTTAATAATATCTTTCTTACTTTTTTATGGCAAAATAGCAAAATAATTGACATAGCTATCAGAAAGTCTTGTGGTTGAGGATTACCACTGGGAAAAAAATAAGAGGAAGAAAAGATCATCGATAAAGTAGTCAACCAAACTGCCAAACGATAAGTGTTCATTATTTTTATATTACAATAGCTAAAGTAATTTTTCTTTATTATTTTTACAACTCATCGTATTCAATTCCTAAAGACTCTTTTAGTATTTCCTTAAGCTCATCAGAGTTTCTTTTAAGATTAATCGCATCACAACTTTTGTAAGGATTTGATCTACTATAGTCATTAACAATAATGCGTTTACCATGAAACAATCCCATGATTAAATGATCAAAAGGCATTGCTAATTTTTTCATTTGCTCTATAGTCATAGTTCGATATTTTTCTGGGCGAGAAGTAGTCAGAATTATTTGGAATTTTCCGCTTTGATAAAGGGTTTGCAAAATTTGGATATTAGCACTTATAGCAGAAGTATTGCCAATATAAGGAGGAAAATGAGACGATGAATTTTCTACTAAAGTACCATCAATATCAACAAACAATGTTGCATAAGTTCTTTTAAAGCGATCCCAATCTTCTAATGTCCCCCAATCTCTATAGTCACTGACTTCTTGCCCAATAAATAAACTGCCCTTAAGAATTTGTTGAAATATGGTATTACTGATATAACGTTCTACATCAAAATTAATTGCATCAACGGCGGCGAGAAACACTTGTGCTGACTCAAAACCGTATCCTCCAACACAAAAATAAGGGCTAATTACCTGTTTTTCTACAATGTTAGAAATCGAACCATTGGGATCGATAATAATATAAGATTTGTTCTTTGGTTTAATTAATCCACAATTATTCAAATTAGCAAAACAAACAAAATTTCCTTCTTGACACTTTGCCCTAAAAAAATTATCAGAATCTTTGATGAAAATTGGTCCTGTGATATTTCCCTGTTTTATGGCATTATAAACTGTTTCAGGTTGGTCTCTAGTTTCCTTATCTAAAAAAATAAATTGACTTTTGTTTAGTAGTTTTAAATCTTCTAATTCTTCATGAAAACCTTTCAAGAACTGATAACGTTCTTCCTGTTCTGATAAACAAACAAAATAAATTTTCTCAAAATCATCTAGGTTTAATCCTCTTATCGCTTCGATTGCCATAAATTTACCTGAAGGATGAGTTAACATCCATTTTGGTCTTAAATTAGGAAAGCGACTGGATTTTCCCGCCATAGGCATAATTAAGTTAGTCATGTAAATTTATTTGTTTTTTAATATATTTATATAAGGAATCAATTTCATTCACCTTGCTTACATAAGGCATAATGCGAACTAAATTAAATAGTTCTAAATATCGATACTAATTATATACGTCTTCCCCTTTTCTTAAAAGATATTTTTCTGTGGAATAAATTCCTACCATAAAGTTTCTAAAAAATTAAAGTCTTGAGATATTTTTACTTTTTGCTCTTCGACAAGTTCACTTATCTTTTGCTTCAGTTTCTTGTCCAGAGTAGTGGAATTAATTATTTCGATTACTTGAGAAGTCCAATCAGTTTCAAAAACGGAAGTTACGGGAATAGGATATTTTATATCTTCCATCTGACCTTTCATTCTTGAATTTAGAGGTTCAATCGGAACAACCGTGGTATTGACAAGCATGGATAGAATCATGGTGTGTAATCTACTGCTAACAACTAAGTCAAAATTACGTAATAATGCAGCATAAGTTCTATAACTAAATTGTTCCGAGATTATTCTTGTGGGAGTAAGCCTGGAAATTGATTGAAGAATAGGGAAATCTGAAGAAATTTCATTAGAAATAAGTGCAACATCATTGTATTTTTCTTTTAAAAAGTTAATTATTCTTGCCCAGTCATTAATACTACTGGTTCCAAGCACTGTGTTAATAACAACTGCTACCGTATTCGGCGTAATATTGAATTTTTGGGTAAGACTGTTAGAAATATCCTGAGATTCTGGTTCTGTCAAAAAAACTAGATCACCAATTACCGATGCTGTATTCTTGTCCAACCCCCTACTAACTAAATTTTGCAAAGATAAAGAATCTCGAACTCGGATGAAATCGAATTGACTGATTATTTTGATAAAAAACATAGAAATAAATTCATCTTCAATTTCATAGCTAAAATTGACTATTCCAACTTTACTACCTAATATTTGTGCAACCCTAAGTTCAAGCAAAATTTTTAGGGCTGATTCTATACTTTTAGGTTGAAATTCACCTCCTGGATTAAGAATTGTTAAAGTGGAAAATTGGTAAATTGCTAATCTTTTAAGCATTTCATCATCGTATAAACCGAGCCTAGACTTCAAAGCTCGAAGATGTAACTTTTTCTCAATAAATGGTTTCCATGAAGGAGTTCTATTCTTCCTAATCAAAGTGACAGAAGAAGAGAAATCTTTGTCTAATGTAATCGGAGAAATAAAAGAAATTTTTTTGGCGATGAATTGAGCCCAGTATTCAAACTGTTTTAAAGCAGTAGCTAAATCTTTGGATAACATTGTGCTGTAGTATTGATCAAGAAATCGAGGAGCTCTTTCTAAAGGACAAATTTTATAATTCGGAAATTTATTTTTTATTAAACTGATTAATTCACTTGAAAGTGCCTCGTTGCCAATATTAGTTGTTTTTAAACGAGTAACTACTGTAACTAGTGAACGGGATAAGGCTGAATTTGGTGAAGTTACCATGTTTTTTTTGTAGTAATTAATATTTTCTATCCTAAGGATTTTCGATTTCTCATTTGAAATTTGGCACAATCAGCACCACCTGAGTTCGATATAAAATTATCGGTAAAGGTCAGACGCTTAGGACTAGGGGACGATTCGACTAGGAGAGAATAGACTTAAACATTATTAAAATTGATTTTCGATAATTATTTATCAAATTTAATTCAGATGTTGAGTCATTTGGAGAATAATCTCCCCCATCTCCCCGTCACCCCCCTGAGATCCCTAGGGCTGTTTCAAAGTAAGTTGGTTAAAATGTTGGGGTGTTAGGGTATTAGGGTATTAGGGAGATTTTTTACTTGCAGATTTTAAGTAATAATAAAAAATCTTGAAATAATCAATTAATCATAGTAAATTATCAAAACTCATTACTCGTTACTCATTACTCCCTCTTAACCAAAAATTTTAGAATGAAACAGCCCGGCCCTCCTCCCTGTCTTGCCTCCATCAGTTTTTTTCTGTCGAACTCAGATAGCAGCAGAGGCGATCGCTTCGTCAATTAAATTTTTTGCTAGTTCCAAACTACCTTTATGATTATTGCCTATTTCAGCAATATGATCATCTTAACTGTGTTTCTTTTTTGATTCTTGACAATATAGCAAAATTTGAAAAAAATAAACATCACCAATAATTAGAAGAATAAGCGATAAAATTAATGTAAGTTTAAGCATGAATGAAAATAATACTAACTATACAACCCCAGAAAAATGACATAAAGCTAATCGAAAAGAATTGAAGAAATATTCAGGAGAGCTTCAATTTCATACTCAAAATCTGCTAAAGAATCTATTTCGTGACTTTGATAATCTCTGATCACAAACAAGGAAATTTTACCTCCTAATTTGTTTTTTAATATGTTTATGTAAAAAATCTATTTCATTCACCTTAGTTACATAAGGCATAATGCGAACTAAATTAAATAGTTCTAAATATTGATACCAATTATATACGTTTTCCCCTTTTCTCAAAAGATATTTTTCCAAGGATTGATCAATATAAGATAATATTTGCATTATTTTACAATAATTAAATTCTTCCAAATCCAAGTCAACCATAACTGACCAAAAAAATTTGCTATCTTGCCTCAGTTTTACTAAATCAATAACAGGAGATTCAATAAAAGAGTCTAGAAAATCAATCAAATAGATTTTGCCATTAGAAAATAACATATTAGAAAAGGTTAAATCTCCATGGCAATAACCTTGATACAGTTTTGCCTTAGGAATTTTTGTTTCTAAGAAAGAAAAAACTTCTTGTTGAAAGTCTTTGCTAAAATTTTGGTTGGAGTATAAAACGGTTTTCAAATCATTTATTTTTTTCTGGACTATATTTATTGGCGAATCAATTGGTTGTGCTAATTCAAACAGAGAGTCTAGGTAATTTATTAAATACTCAACAATCTGCTGAATTTGCTTGACAGTTATGCGACACAAAAAGCTACTAAACTTTTCCGCCGCAATATATTCCATGTCAAAATAATTCAATTCTTCTTCAGTAGTTCCTTGAGAAAATATTTTTGGAGAATCAAAAAAGACTAAAGAATTAAGTTGGTTAAATTCACGTTGTTTTTTTGCCTGTTTGATTAAGCGAGAGTTATAACCGAAAGAAGAAGAAACTTTTCGTACTAAAATTTTTTCTTTGATTTTAACTATTTTTATATTGCATCCTGATCGTCCCTCAATTTTAAGAAAAGGAGTATCAGTTCTCGAACTTTTCATTTTAACCCTAATAATTATTAAGTTGAAGTAATTTTTTGAATTTGATTATTCCAGTAACGTGAACCGACTATTAGTAATTTTTGAGAAATAAATTGACCGATAAATCCAGTGAATAATAATAATTTCAATAACTTTACTTTTGTATTTTTACTTGCTACTTTAGGATAGGTTGCTAGTCCGAAATGCAAAATACGTCTTGCCAATAAGGAATTCCCCTCTCCCAAAAATTTTAAGCCTCGCAAAGCAATATCTTGTTCAATAAAGGCATCAACTAATTGTTGACGATTAATATTTGCTTTTTTTAGCAGGGATTCCTGCACGTTAATTGTGGCAACATACTCGTCTATATGATGTTTGATCGCTCCCATTTTTACCTGTTGACTACCTTGATTGTTATTATGGACTCGATAAGAAAATAACGCCTCATCGACGAAATATGCTTTTTCTGCGACTCCTAAAAGTTCCCACCCAAAGCGTTTATCCGGATTAATTAAACTACCATGATAATAACTTTCCACTTGATCGTGTAAACATTTTGGGTATAGTATTGTACACACATAAACAGGGTTGCGCATTAGTAGAAAAGACGATTGCAACAAAATTTCTGCCGATAAACCATAAACAGGGTTATTAATTAATTTGGTTAATTCTTCTTCATTGTTTGCCTGATTCCACAACTTTCGATCTATTTGTAAATAGTTAATTTGTTCATCATTTTCATTGATGATCTGTGCTTTGCTACACAAAACAACCTTATTTCCTCGTTCTCCTAAAGATTGTAATATTTGATGATAAGTTTCTAATGCGTTAGGTAGCATTAAATCATCGGAAGATAGCATTAACATATAATTCCCAGAGGCCATCGAAGCCGCTTTTAAAAGATTTGGGCCAAAACCGATATTGATTTTATTTATTTGAAGTTTAATTCTGGGATCATTAAAACTTTTGATAATTTCCACAGAGGAATCAGTACTGGCATTGTCGGCTATAAGAATCTCAAAGTCTTGATAGGTCTGATTTAAAACACTTTGAATTGTCTTGCCTATATAGGCTTGGTAGTTAAAATTAGGAATACAGATTGAAAATTTCATTTTGAATAACATCGAATATACTGAAATATAAGTAAATGCTTAATACATACAGCACTTTTATTGAACTTCAAGTGCTACAGTTGTTAATTCTGGTTTAGCAGAGTAAGTTGGCCAGAATAAACTAGAAAGTTGTCTTTTTAAAATTTTCTTTAACATAAGTTTTATTAAAGTTAAATTAAATGATTTTAAACAAAAAATTATTTCTACAGGCAAGGTACATTTTTTAAGATTTTAACTGTTTAGGAGTACCCTAGACTGGAGGCATTTTTTACATAATTTCCAGTGAAAACATTACCAAAATTAAGTTAAGTCTATAAGTTTATCAATTAACTCCTCATATTGTTTTGTAATTTTATTGCTTGAAAAATTATGATAACAAAAATCGACTATAGCATGAGTATCCATAAACAAAAATTCTTGTATTGCTATTATAATGTTTTCTGACATTGCTAAAATATTTTCAGTTGGAGTTAACCATCCTGTTAGTTGGGGAATCACTATTTCTGAAGTTCCCCCTGGACAATCAGTGGCAAGAACGGGTTTTCCCAGAGAAATTGCCTCTAAAACAACGTTGGGAAATCCCTCATAGCGAGAGGTAGAAACCAGAAAGTCACAAGCCAAAATATAGGGGTAAGGATTAGGGCAAAAGCCTAGTAAACTAACATGATTTTCTAATTTATATTTAATAATTAAAGATTCTAATTCAGGTCGTTGGGGTCCTTTTCCTAAAATGCTCAGATGAAGTTGCGGATGTTGTTTGATAACTTTTGGGAGTGATTGTAGTAGCAGATCAAATCCTTTTTGGGGAAACAGTCTACCAATAGCCAAAATGGAAGGTTCACCCTGGGTGTTAATCTTTTCTCTTTGTGCTTCTTCCTTTACTCTTTCTATGTCAATAGGATTATTGATAACTACTGATTTATTTTTGATAGGGACATATTTACTTAAATCCTCTTGTAGTTTTTTGCTTTGACAAATAACAAAATCACTCAACCAAAGTGTCAGAATGTTGACAAAAAAAGAAGTAAAATGTTTGAGGGGTGATTGACGGATTAGGGACAATCCATCTAAGGTAAGATGATTTGCTGGTCGAATAATATGAATGGGAGGGTGCGATACTCCTATTCTTGCAAAAGTTGCTGTCACAATCATTCTGAGAGTACTAATAATAACATCGGGTTTTTCTTGCAAAATTATAGATCTCAGACCGGTAATTGGATATTTACTGTTTTTTTTTTTTGATATATTTATAATGAGTCTATTTAATTCTTTTTATATATGTTCTAAGTAGTAACCGTCATTTTCTTGGATAGCCCGACAAAATTGATACTTGGTTTGATCGAGGTTTTTAATTAACTCAAAAAAAACCCGATCTGGTCCACGGCGATCAAGGCTAGGAATTGCAAATAAAATTTTTTGGGTCATTGTTTATTGTTATGAATTAATAACTTAACCAATTAAATATGTCTTTAACGGATAATTGTAGTCCATCAAGATCATCTAAAACAGGTAAAATTCCTTCATCAGATTTAATTTCGGGAAATTGCTCTGGTTTAAAAATCATTACCGATTCATCGACAGGATCAATTAACCAAGCTATTTTAGTCCCTTGACTCAAGCAAAACATAATTTTCCTGAGAATTTTATTAGAAGATTGTTCTGGTGATAAAATCTCAATAACCTAATCAGGATGAAGATTAAAACGATTAGCAATTTTTCTTTGGGCAGTTTGAGGAGTGCGATCCCATGTAAAAATACTAATATCTGGAACAATAGATAATCCACCAAAGTTACAGCGTAGTTCGGGAAAAGCATGGCCTAATTTTTTAGGTAACATGACTTCATTAATAACTGTAACTAAACGACCTTGTAAAACACTATGTTGTCCTTGAGCCATGGGTTTTTGTTCTATTTTTCCATTAAGATACTCACTAGAGGGTTTTGTTTCAGGTAATTCTGAAAACTCTTCTAGGCTTAGTTGAGGTTTTGCGTCTGTAATAGTTATCATACTTGTTATTAATTATTAAATCAATTATTTAATTTCGGTCATAAATGAATTAAATTAGTGTAGCCATCCGTCTAAAATTAGTTGATTTATCAAGCAATTCTTGGTAAGTACCTTCAGCAATAACTTGTCCTTGACTTAATTCAAAAATGCGATCGCACTTTTCGACAGTAGTCAATCGATGAGCAATCAAAATAAGAGTAAATTGGTGACTTAAACTTTCGAGGGAATTCATTACTTCCTTTTCGGTGGCATTATCTAAAGCACTAGTAGCTTCATCAAATACTATCACAGAAGCATCGCCATATAAAGCCCTAGCAATACCAATTCTTTGACGTTGCCCTCCACTAAGACGAACTCCTCTCTCTCCGACATAAGTATCATAACTAGCGGGTAAACCCATGATAAACTCATCAATTTGAGCTAGTTGAGCGGCTTTTCTAACTTGTGGTAAGTCTATTTGTTGATAAGGAATACCAAAGGCAATATTTTCAGCAATAGTAGCATCCATGAGAAAAATTGATTGAGGCACATGGGCAATACTTCGTTGCCATTGGGCAAGTTTTTCTCCTTCCAAAGGCAAACCATCGACTAATATTTGTCCTTGTTGAGGTTTGAGTAATCCTAAAATAAGATCTGCTGTCGTACTTTTACCACTTCCAGTACTACCAACAAAAGCAATAGTAGTTTTAGCCTTGATAGTCAAATTAAGATCTTTCAATATCCAATCAGTATTATCTCGATAACGAAACCAGATATTTTGCAAACGTAACTCATTCTCTAAGAAGAGTTTTTCTTGAGGAAGCCAATTTTGTAAAGGATCGATCGATCTTTGTAATCCTATTAAGATTCTTTTCAGAGAACTTCTGGCACCTTGAATTCTCACTAAAGCGGAAAAGGTTTGTTGTAAAGCTGGAAGTAAACGATTTGCTCCTAGTGCTAACCCTCCCAATATTGGTACAGCTCGACTAAAATCACCATCTTTGCCTAAAGTTAATGCTAAGATACCCATAGCACTCATGGCAAGACCTTCAATGATATAACGAGGGGTTAGACTAATCACAGTATTAGATGCTACAGCTTGACGATAAGGATAATCGGCATTTTTATAGGCTTTTTGAAACAATGATTGACTACCGCCTAATAAAACATCTCTAATACCACCTAAACTTTCTTGAACAATTTTAATTTGTTGTTGATTATTTTCTACCAAAATTCTACTATTTCTAAATAATAGAGATTTGCGTAATTGATAAATAATAATGAAAGAACCACCAAAAAGCACAATAGAAAATAAGGCAATTATTCCATTAACCCAGAATAATCCTATTATCAAAGCAAGAGCGACAAAACTAGTGCTAATAGCGGAAACAAGAGGAATTAGAATGTTAATAGTAAGTTGTTTAGTGTCTTCTGTAACAGAGCTAATTAAATCACTACTATTAGATAAAACATGAAATTCGTATGTCTGTAAAATAGTCTTCCGATAAATTTCACAACTTAAATCCCCAGAAATTTTAGCAGCAAGGTGAGTTTGTATATTAATAGTAAGAATTCTTATGATAGAAGAAATAATAACCGCGATGATGAAAGCTATTGCAAGAGTTAAAACCAGTTGGGAAGAAGTACTAATACTGAAAAAATTAAGTATGGGTTTAATTTTAGAATTATTTAACAATAAATTAGCATTACTCAAGGCACTAAGAAAAGGGAAAATTGCGCCTAAACTTACTACTTCACTTAGGGAAGATAGTATCATCAAAATTAGTAAAAAAAATAATTGGAAACGACGATGAGGTTTAAGATACCTTAATAATTCTTTTAAGTCTCCAATTAAGGAGCGATTTATTTTCTTACTTTTGTTTGGCTGATTTGTTTTTGCCATAGGTAAATTTTAAATTGATTAAATATCTGTATTTATACACAAAGACGAGTAATTCGACAATATCCTAACATAACTAAAAGCTCTTGATACATCTTTATATGTTCTAAAAATCGAATTAATTACAGTAACAGTAATAATACATTGATGGCTTAAACTTTCGATCGCCTTCATCACCTCCTTTGTTATAAGTTAGTAGCTAATCCGTCTAGTATATCTTTAAATTTCAAAAATGTTACAATAACTTTTTGGAGAAATATATTAAATTGGTGTAGCCATCCGTTGGAAATTTGTTGATTCATCAAGCAATTTTTGGTAAGTACCTTCGCTTATAGCAATGGGTTAGTTAAGACATTCTCAAAATCTATAGTTGTCATTCCGAGATAACCAGAGGAATCTTAAAACGTCCTAATCAACTCATTATCTGCTATATAACTTGTCTTTGACTTAATGAAAAAATGCGATCGCCATTTCATCAAAGTAGGTACTATTAAGATCTTGTACAGATGTTTTTTAGGTAAAGTTCCGTTTTCGGCAAAATCTTTTCAAACGTTCGAGGCGAATTATTTGAAAGATAAATTCCTTGCTTATTGCAGTTATTTAAAATAAAACTTAGTGATTTCTCAATGTTTTCTCTTTGCTTTTGGAATTCAGGTTTATCATAATCCAACACTTCCTTCGTATTAGAAGCATAAGCCCCCCCGACATCGAAACCCATTAATGTAATTGATTTAGGGTGAAATGATGCCGAAAAAAGGATTGCTATTAGCATTACGGTGTGGGCAGGGAAGAAAATAGTTTTATTCTCTTCCTTGATCCAATATTCTTCAAGTTCTTTTGGTCTTTTGGGCAATAATCCATAAAAGTTACCACATCTTATATCGCGCTGAAAACACGATTTAGGCATTAAAAAAATATCATCTTTTGATAAGGCTAGACCCTTTAAATTTCTAAGTGAAAAGCTATGAACAGAGACAATCTTCTGAATATCTGATGGAATTAAGCGTGACCATAATCGAAGGGCGTTAGTGTCAACACAAAACCAAAATAATTTATTTCCTCTTTCTCTTAACTCTGTATGTCTTTTATAAGTTGAGTTTAACAAGATGACAGAGCTATTTTCTATTAAACTTAGATCAATCTCATCAAGTGATGAACCTGAACCTAGAATGAAAATATTTTGCCCTTTAAAATAGGGTTTAAGTTTAACCGAGTGTTTTATATAAATTTTACTAAGATAAAGACAATAAATCCACCCCAGCAGTTGAAGTAAGAGTTTTATGGGGAATATAAGTAATTGTTTCATAAGGAAAATTTTAAAAAATTCAGGACTATTTATAAATAACTTTCCAGTTTTTCAAACGCAACCCAAAAACCTTCGCCATCGTTTTTGTGACCTTGCCATATTTCGGGAATAAAGGAGGCATTGAGGGCTATTTTATCTAAATCTTCCGCAAAAGTGGAAAAATCGATTTCTCCCTCGCCGATTTGTAATCCTTCTCCGTCTAAGCCTTCTGAATCAGCGATGTGTAAATGAGCCACAAAGGGACCAACTTGCTTTATAAACTTTTTGAATGACCAGTGATGATTATTACAAGCCAATTTAGAATGAGATATGTCTAAACATACTCGATAGCCGTGTTGAGAGCAAAATTCGGCGGTATCTTGGGAATCAACAAAAAGGTTGTGATACCTTTGTCCTCCAAAATGCCAAGGGAAAGGAGGCATGGTTTGAGGTATTACTTCTACACCTTCGGCATCTAGTTGGGAAAGGCTATCAATGAGTAATTCATAGAGTTTTACTCTTTCGGTAAGACTTAGAGGAGCGTCAAGGGTAAAACCACCAACGTTAGTAACAATACAAGGGTAATCAGCTTTTTTAAAATAGGGTTTTAGTTGTCGGGTAATATCGATAACTCTTTGCATTTCCTCGATCGACCTTTGACGATAGCTTGTATCGGTAGAACAAAGATTCAATAAATGATCTCCGGCAAATAATTCGGGGGCATGAACCACTAAATCAAGATCGTAAGGATGATCAAAAAACTGGTCAATATCTTGCTCTAAATCTTTATAACTGAGATGAAATTCTAATAGATCTGGATTAGTTTTGTTGAGAAGGTTTTTAAAATCGTGGTAACGAACTGGTAAACCCCAAGGGCGTTTAAATTTATAATTTCTCGGTTTGACTCGCTCTTGTTCTAAGTCACTAGGATAGAAGAAATCCCCCGTTTTTAAGTCTCTTTTTGCCGGTTTCCCGATGAGTTCTTTTTTACGGTTAGGTTGTAATCCTTTACCCGGACTTTTAACTTCAATCATCGATTCAGTAATTATATCCCCCGACTTAACATCGCAGTTAATCACTAAACTTTTAGCAAGGGTTTCTCTGTTCATTAGTTCTCCTTGACTAATTTTCCGCTGTGCAACGTCTCCTAAAGATTGCTCCACTTGACGGATGCCTTCCACCATCAAACGAAATTCATCTGGGAGTAAACTGACTTTATGATCATTTCCCTCCATAGTTTTATCGAGGGTAAAATGTTTTTCGATTACCTTTGCTCCTTTAGCAACGGCGGCGATCGCCACATTTATTCCTCTTTCGTGTCCGGAATAACCCACTAAGCAATCACCAATTTCTTTTAGTCGCTCTAAATAGTTGAGGTTAATATCTTTAAAAGGAGCTGGATAAGTTGAATTACAGTGTAATAAAACATACATTACTCCTAATTTTTTGAGTAGTTTAACTGATTCGCCAATTTCTTGTTCTGTCGCCATACCCGTTGAACAAAGTAGGGGTTTACCAGTTTTTGCTAAGGCTTTTAATAAATCATGGTTCGTTAAATCCGCAGATGCTACTTTATAAGCCTTCATCCCATACTCTTCCAACAGGGCTAAACTCTCTAAATCCCAAGGGGTACAAAGAGGCAAAATTCCCTTAGATTGACAGTAATCAAAAGCAGTGAATAATTCTTCAGGAGTTAGTTGAAAACGAGATAGTAAATCTAATGTATATTGTGAACCTAAATCCTCACTGGCATCGTTGGCATTACCAGCATTTTTATAAAGGGATTTGAGATCTCTCATTTGAAATTTGGCACAATCAGCACCAGAGGCGATCACGTCATCGATTAATTTTTTTGCCAATTCTAAACTACCGTTATGATTATTGCCTATTTCAGCAATAATAAAGGTAGGCGACTTTTCGTCAATGGTAAAATCACCAATACGGATACTATCAGATTTTAGATGTGCGGTCGCAACCAAATGATGATTTTTATCTAACAAAGGAATAAACTCAATTTCATGGGAAAAAAAAACCGACTGAATTTTATTAGTATCTTCTGTATTATCGAAATACTTGTAACTTTTATTACTAATTTTAGATACGGGTTGATTAAAATCAATGGTATCTTGGGTTACTAACCAAGGGCGAAAATCACCATCCGTAAGAACATCCTCTAATACACCCGCTTCGGTGACAGAAAAGATAATACGGTGCTTGTTGTCATTTATCTTCTTTAAAGCATTGATTATGTCATCTTCAGCAAAGACAATGTATTTAGAGAGGTTTTTGTCTATGATCATTTTAATTTTTTTAACTTTTTTTAAAAAATTGCTTTACAGTATTGGCAAAATTTTTAATGTTTGCTTAAAATTTTTAAGCTGCGAAAGCTAGAGACAGAATATATAGCAGATAACGAGTTGATTAGGACGTTTTGAGATTCCTCTGGTTATCTCGGAATGACAACTATAGATTTTGAGAATGTCTTAATTAACCCGTTTATTGCTATAGATTATGATTTTTTTCTAAAAACCAGTGGTTTGAAGCACAAAGTCGTTGTACTTTTTTCGGAAATTATACGGTGATTAAGCAGTACAACAGCAAGAATAGAGTTCTATATTATCAGAGCTTAAGGATCAAGATTCATTAAAAACTCAATATACTCAAAATCTGCTAGAGAATCTATTTCGTGACTTTGTTCTTCTTCCATCACAAACAAAGAAACTTTACCACTAATGTGGAAACAATTAAAGTATGGAATTTAGTAAATAAGACTTCTTGCAGAAGTCGGGCAATGAGCAATGGGCACTCTTGCAATGGTTATTAAAATTAATGATTCCTCACCTTAAATAGATTTAAATTTTTATTTTGCA
>NZ_VRZC01000038.1 GCF_016743215.1 Geminocystis sp. GBBB08 | reverse complement strand
AATATGATCACAAGAACAAATAACTAGCCAATCTATCTCTATCCCAATCTAAAGAGCAAATTGCCGTAGTATCAAGGGCAATAGCTTCTACTTGAGTTGTAAGACGTGAAGTTGTTTTAATGAGAGTTGTCACCATAAAATTATTTCCCATCTATAATATTTTTTCTTCTTTACCTATTACAGTTTTCTAAGTAAAAATACTAAGGAATCCAAAATTTTGTTATTATTATCATCGTGGTTAGTATTGTTTATAAATTTTTACAATAATCACTGTAAAATATAAAAATACTACTACTTTGATTGCCCATCGATGGATTACTGTTAAAATATTTTATGTCTTCCTATATTTTTGCTTATGATTGTTTCTTTAGAGCCTCAAATTGATTACCCTGACAGTGATGGACAACCTATGGCAGATAATACCAAACAGTTTCGTTGGATTGTGTTTCTAAAAGAAAACTTAGAGTGTTTATTTGCTCAAAATCCAGAAGTATTCGTTGCAGGTGATTTATTTTGGTATCCAGTCGAGGAGAAACCTGATGTTCGAGTTGCTCCCGATGTCTTAGTAGTTTTTGGGAGACAAAAAGGCGATCGAGGTTCTTATCGTCAATGGCAAGAAGATAATATTCCTCCTCAAGTGGTATTTGAGATTATTTCTACGGGTAATACCCTCAAGGAAATGATCAAAAAACAGCAATTTTACGATTACTATGGGGTAAAAGAAATTGATTTAATATACCTCTTGCAAAACTAAAATAAATAATACAATTTTTTTATTATTTTACTTCTCTTCGTTTACAACCTTTATAAAAAAATGTCTATAATACTACACGGCTCATTTAATAGCAATAACTTTGGTGATACTCTCCTATTAAAGATATTTGCTGATTACATTAAAAATAAATATCCTTATCATGAGATATTTGCAACAAATACAAGCAAGAATACCTCTGAATTTTGTAAAGTCAATACAATATCAGTTTTAGATGCTTTGAGATGTCATCAACCAATTGTGTTTTGTGGCGGCGGCTATTTTGGAGAACCTCCTCATTTGATTCAGCGTTGGAGTCTTAATTTATGGAGAAAGCACCTTTTTTTTGGTCTTGGTGCAAAAAATCAACAAATACCTTATGCTATCTTGGGGGTTGGCCTTGGCCCACTTACAAAATGGTGGACCCGTTATCCAATTGTCAGTCTCATTCGAGATGCAAAAATATGTGCACTTAGAGACAAGGAGTCAGTCAATTATCTTCATTCCTATGATGAAACAATTAATTGCCAGCAAGTTGCGGATCCAATACTTTCTTACTGTTCGTCCGATTTGATTAAAATCTCTAATATGTTAAATCCAGATGTGATAAAACAACAAACAAATAAAACTTCTACTCAAAAAATAATACTTCACATTCCAGGACGTTATGAAAATGCTGAAATGCGACGATTTATTGCTGAATGGATAGTACTCCTAACTAAATCAAGGAATGATGTAGAATTAGTTGTCTTAGCAGATATTTCTCTTAAAAATAGACCTGATTTTTTCTCTTGGCTGTCCAATATCGATGACCAACGAATTCGTATAGTTGAGTATCTGAATCCATCTCAGTTGTTAGCGGAAATAATAGATTCTTACGGCGTAATTACTACCAAACTTCATGTGGGAATCTGTGGTGCAATTTTGGGAAAGAGAGTAATTTCTTTTCCTTTTCATGCAAAAACGCACAGATTTTATGAACAAATCAAAAGAACTGATATATGTCAACCGTTAAACATCTTAAATCAGGTAAAAGCAAAAGAACTTATTCTTAATCTTATTAATGGAAAGCTCGAGCCAATTATATTAGATGAATCAATTCGGCAAGATTCATTAAAAATATGGAGTTTATTAGACTATTTTTTGGAGAGTCTTTAATCCTTTGACTCATTGTCATAACCTTGTGATAAATAACCCTCATCGGTGTTGAGAATATCAAAAGTATTAATAGCAACCATTGAGTTGCCGATTTTACGATAAACAAAAGATACAGCATTATTGTGTACTTTATATTTGTTGCCTTCTCCCGCCCCTCCCACAAGGATTTCTACAGCACCGTTTTCATCTTTAGCACCAAAAGTGAAAGTATTTTCACCGTGACTTTTCTCAAAACTATGGTTAACTCGGTGAATGGTAATCTCCCATAGTTGACTTGTAATTGCTTTTTTTTCTGGACTTTCTTCTATCCCTGATACTTCAAATTGTAAATTTGATTTAATTTCTCCTTTTGCCTTATAAATACCTTCAGGTTTAATTAAGGTTATGTCACAAGTATATCCCGGAAAATCCTCAGACCAAATATAGCGGTTTTCGTAAGCTGATCGAAAAAGTGCTTCTGCTGTAAGTGTTAATGTCATTTTTTAGCCTCTTATATTTATTTATCATTATATAATAAATTTAGAATTTAAAATGAAGAAAATTTAGCCATTGCCCTGTGCATCGGTGCATCGTTACCGCAACAAGTATAATTACTTAATTAATTAATTAATTACTTAATCGTTGTTTTTGTTCATGGGATTGATGGGTTAAATCCATTAGTAATTGTGAATATAATCCTTCTTTTAATGATGGTGGTAAGTTGATATTAGTTTTGATGGAGTTGACTAATTGATCAACTAGCCGCAAAAAAGGTGCTAATCTACCATCGGTATATACTTGAGGAAAGGCTAACCTTTTGGGAATTTCTACTTCTGTTAAAGGTTTATCACTATTAGAAGCATATAATTTAAACCCATGAACATAATCTTTGAGATTACGGCTACCTAATACTAAAGTACCTTTTTCGCCATAGATTTCTAACCAATGCCCTCTACCTTGATAAGTAACGGAACTAAGATTAACCTGTACTGGTGTACCGTTTTTCAATTCTAAGGTGATTAAACAAGTATCATCAGCAGTGACGGGCTTTAATTCATTATTAGACAAAGGATCTGGTCTTTGTGCGATCGCATTGCTTAAATGAGCGGAAATAGTTTTTACTTCACCAAATAACCAATTAAGATAATCGAAAACATGAGAGCCGATCGCGCCTAAAACACCGCCTCCTTTTTCTTTGACAGAATACCAATTCCATGCTCTTTCAGCATTAGCACGGGAAGCTACTAACCAATCAATTTTAATGAAACGAATATTACCAACATAATCTTGCTCTAAATATTCTTTTAATAATTGCCATGAAGGAATGAATCTAAATTCAAAGTCAGCCATGGCAATTTTACCTTTTTGTTGTGCTAATTGATATAATTCTCTCGTTTCACCGGCATTCAAATTAAGGGGTTTTTCCAAGAGGATATGTTTATCATTTTCGAGGGCAATTTTTGCCATATCGTAATGTAAAAATGGCGGTGTTGAGATACTAACTACATCAACCTCAGATAATGAGCAAATATGAGCTAAATTGTCACTAGCATAGGGAATATTACACTCATGGGCAATGGCTTTAGCTTTGTCTAAATTGTGATGATAAATAGCGGTAACTTTTGTGTGGGGGTGCATTTGAAATGCTGGTAAATGAATTTGTTTACCAAAACCAGTACCTACGATCGCAACACCTATTTTTTTTTCATCAGCCATGAGATATTCTTTTATGTAATTGTTTATTTTTTTTAATATACTAATAAAAATCAAATGTGACTTTAGGCTAGGGAAGAGCGGATTTGGGAAGAAGTAACAGATAAACCTTTGAGTCAAGGCAATGAGTAACAAAGGGCGGCCATCCCTTTGCCTTGTTAGGAATTAAGACCCCTCTTGCAAAATTCAAAGTAAAATCTGTTTTAAGGTGAAAAATGTTGATTTTTTAACTCATTACTTATTACTTATTACTCAACTTCTGCAAGAAGTCTAATAATAATTACCGACTTTACGATGATGCACCGCCGTTAACCCATCTGGTTTTGATACTCGTCCTGTGGTAACTTTACTATAAACTACCCAATGATCACCACAATCCATACGACTGACAACTTCACATTCAAGGTAAGCTAAAGCATCGATTAAAATAGGCGATCGATTAGTGGCTATTTGGGTTTTAACCCCCCCAAAACGATCGGCACCGGGGGGGAATCGTTTTAGAAAATGTTTCATCAGAGGCTGATATTTGCCTTCTTCGAGAATGTTTAAAACAAAAGTATCACCTACTTGTAACAAAGACTCGATAGCCCGATCTTTCGCCACAGCAACAGTAAAACCGGGAGGATCAAAACTTGCTTGTGTTACCCATGAAGCCAACATTGCTCCATTCGCTTCTCCTTTTTGGGCTGTGATAATATACAAACCACCACTAATACGCCCCATCGCCTTATCTAAATCGCTGTCAAGGGATTTTCTTTGTTGAATACTGGCTTTTTTGGTTAAAATTTGTCCTAAGTCAACCCCAGATTCTTCACAGAGTTGATAAGTAGTTTCGTGGGGTGTCTCTTTGATGCGAATAGGTGTAAAAGCGGAAGTTAAACCTAAATTTTGTAACTTAATAGTAAGTGGATCTATAGGCTCATCATCACCGCCATAGGATTCATATAATCCAACAGTTTGCTTATTATTAACACAAGCTAAAATTGCCCCCATTTTATTACTAATTTGAGCGTTATGATTATCGGTTAACGGTGGCATTCCTAACACAATTCCAGCAGATTTACCCACAATTTCAGGGATTTCGTGAATATCTGTGCCGTTAAGATCGATCATTTCTACCGTAATTCCTGTTTTGGTGATACCTTTAGCTATGGCTTGGGAGAGGCGATCGCTATAACCATAATCAGAGATATAGAACACGGCAACGCTTTTTTCTCCTTTACTTTGTTCATTACTCCAACGGTGATAACGATCTAGTAATTCTTTTACATTATGCTTTAAAATCGGTCCATGACCGTTAGCAACTAAGGTAATTTCTCCTAACTCTGACATTCGTTTCATCGCCGATAAAACTGATCTAGCATTAGGTCCCATCAAACATTCATAATAAAAACGGTAATCTGGGGAAATGTCTGCCAAATTTTCATCATATAAAGCTGCACTACAATAGTGCATTCCAAACGCATCACAGGTGAACAGAATTTCTGTACCATGATCATAACTAAAAATAGTATCGGGCCAGTGTAAATTAGGAGCATTAATAAATTCTATTACATGACCATTACCCAAATCAAGGCGATCGCCATTTTTGACAATTTGTCGTTTAAAATCCAGATGCACAAAACCCTCTAAAAATTGAATAGCTACCTTAGCAGCTACTACAGTAATATGGGGGGCAATTTCTAACAAATCCTTGACTAAACCACTATGATCAGGTTCAGTATGGGAGATGATTAAATAGTCAATATCTTGAGGATTAATAACTTGATTAAGACAGTCAAAATATAGTTGTTTAAATTTGAGATGAGAAGTATCTACTAAAGCATTTTTCTCTCCTTTAATTACATAAGAGTTATAAGTAGTGCCATTTTGTAACCCAAATTCAATATCAAATCTATCTCTATCCCAATCTAAAGAACGAATCGCCGTAGTATCAAGGGCAATAGCTTCTACTTGAGTTGTAAGACGTGAAGTTGTTTTAATGAGAGTTGTCACCATAAAATTATTTCCCATCTATAATATTTTTTTTTCTTTACCTATTATAGTTTTCAAAGTAAAGATACTAAGGGATTAAAAGTTTTATTATTATTATCAACATGGTTAGTCTTGTTTATCTGTTTTATCCCCCGTGACTGATTCCCCAAATACAAAATACTTGCTAATATTTTGTACACAGTGTTGATAAAATTATATATTATGTTTATGTATATTAATTGAGATTATGAAAACTAATATTGATTTAGATGAGCAACTACTTAAAGAAGGTTTTGCTATTACTGGATTGAGAACAAAAAAAGAGTTGGTTAATTTTGCTTTAGCTGAATTGGTGAAAAAAAACTCCCATAAAAATCTTTTAGAATTAGCTGGGGAGATTGAATTTATTGATGGTTTTAATACTGATATGATCAGAGTAAATCGCTATGTTATTGATTGATACATCAATTTGGATTGATATATTTCGAGATAAGTCTAAGGCAAAATCAGCAAAACTTAATACTATTCTTAACGGAAGAAATTATTATCTTCCTATTTTTAGCAAAATGGAACTTTTACAAGGATGTAAAGATGAGATTGAATGGGCAAAAATGAGTTCTTATTTGGCTGTCCAAAACTATCTTGAGCCTGATTATACTTCCATTTGGGATAATTCCGCCCGTTTATATTTTGAACTTCGCCGTCAAGGAATTACTATTCGTAGTAATATTTATTGTGCCATCGCCGTTATAGCTTTAGAAAATAATTTCACTTTGTATCATTACGATCGAGATTTTGAAGCGATCGCACGGCATACATCCCTCAAACAGAAGAAACTTAATCTGTCATAGCGTATTGATCGTGAAGCTATCTTAGAGATTGCTTCGTTTTTGTCTATCCCAACCCAAGTGTAATAATAAATGTCGATCGCACTTTATTTAACAAAAATTAACTTATTAATCTGGGTAGAACTATTATTCTATTAAGAATTCTAAAGTACTGAAAAATAGTATAAAGTCAAAACTCATATTAGTTAAGAGTTTGAGACTATTTTCTTATATCGAATTCAGGTAAAGAAGGGCACAAAGTTTTTTAAATTTATGGCAACGGAAACTGATAGATTATCTTGTCAATCTCTCTCATTATTTTTATGGTTTCTTGCAAGGCAATAATAATTTTTTGATAGTGGATTATATCTGACTCTGAGAGGGATATATTTGTTTTTTGTCTATCTTTTAACCATTTTTCTAATACTTGATAACCGCCTATTTTAAATTCCCAAAGTTGTTTACTAACATCACTAAAATAACAGTCTTTATTGATAAATATTTGTCGTTTATTTTCGTCATATTTAACCAGTGTCACCTCATTTTTACCATCACCTTGATAATGAAATTCGCCTTTTTCTTGCTCAAAAATTGGTAAATCTTCTGACGTCAAAAAATTTGAGCGAGTTAGTTTAATATCAGGTAAAATTTTCAGTAAATGTAAATTAACTAACCTCTCTCCTTTCTCTGCTAATTGATTAAATAAATTTTGATTACTGGTAAGAGGAATACGAGGAAAATCTATCTTTAAAAATTGGGCGTATCTTTGACAATAATTAGGAGAATGTAAAACGCCATAGATATAATAAAATATTTTTTCAGGAGTAGGAGTATAATCTAATTTATTCGTTATTGCCTTGATAAATTCAGGGGAAAAATTAGCGGATTTTTCCGTTTGTGTCGTAATTTGTCCATTTTCTTCATTAGGATAAATGTAAAGAGGGAATAAATAGTTAATTTCTTTAGTTTTATTAGAAATAGCACAAGATTCTATAATATTTTCAGTCATTCCAACTAAAAACCATTCTCCCGATTGTGATTGTTGACGACATATTATTAAACCTAAATTTTCACCTAATAACATATTTTTCATAACATTACTTCTACTACGAAAAATAAAACCGCTAGATTTGCCTGTATAGTAAATATATTTAACATCAAAAGGACGGTATAAAATCGGTTTAATTAAATCAGAATTAATATTACTATCTTTAAGATCTTTTTGAGCGAGGGAAACTTTCCAATCTTGACTATCTTTTCCTAAATCATATTTTTCTCTAGCTTCTTCTTCTGATAAAGACACAAAATCTTTGATAACTTTTTCGACATTTTCAAAACTATCATGAATAGTTAATTTATCTCTAGCGGTAACAATACCCACGGAATTAACAGGCATAATATCAGTAATTTTCCAACCTTGATTATATTCTTCTAACAAGAAAGTATCTTGAGGGGTAAAAAGATAAAAAGGCGATTGAGGGTTAACGGTTTCCCACTGAATTTCATAAAAATTTAACTCCTTTAATTGTTGATATTTGCTTTCACGACTTCCCCATATATCATAATAATAAATTCCGTCTTTTATTTGATGACTTTCTTTTTGGAAACCTAAAAATTTTTTATCCCTAGGTATATCTTTAACGGCGATAATAATAGAAACACCTTGTTGAATATCAAAGACATTTTTATCAGGTGTGCCATCAGGAGAAACCTCTTTTTTCTTCGCATTACCATGTAAATTAATTAAATAAATACAGTCAAAACTCTTCATTAAATGTTGACGCATTCCCCGAAAAGTAGGATTATCTAAATAACCATGATTAGTAACAAAAGCTAAAATTCCCGCCCCAGTTTCATCAATTCTCCACTGTCCAAATCTGATAAATTTAACATAGTCATCCTGCAACCATTTAGAATTTTTTTCGTTTAAATCTAAACTATCAATTTTATAATAATCTTTAACTAAAGCATCAATCCAACTACCTTTATTAGCAGAATGCCCGGCATAAGGAGGATTGCCAATCACAACATTAATGGGAATTTGATTTTTAACTTCTGCCGCTTGACTAGCTTCTTGTGAGATATATTGAGCAAATAATGACTCAGATTTTTTAACCCCTTCATCTAAACTATTAGTCAGAAAAATATTTAACCTTTCCTTGTCTTCAAAACCATAACCTAATGTTTTTAATAATAACCCTAATTTTAAATGAGCAATAGTATAGGGAGTCATCAACAATTCAAAACCAAATAAACGATTTAAAATCTTTTTTTCTTTAAATAATTCATGCCAATTCCTGACACCATAACGATTAAAATCATTACAAATTTGCTTAATTATCTCAGATAAAAAAGTACCAGTACCGGTAGCAGGATCTAATATGTTTACATTAGTGTTGGCTAAACCATGATCCAAATAAAAATAAGTTTCTAAAACATCATTAACCGATTTTACCATAAAAGAAACTACTGGTTCTGGAGTATAATAAACTCCTCTACTTTTGCGTAAATCAGCAGAATAAGCCGTTAAAAAAGTCTCATAAAAATGAATAACAGGATCTTCTTTTTGAGTTTCTCTACCAAAATTTTCTAAAATATTATCCATATCCACTTCTGCTAAAAGTTGGATTAAAATATCAATAGTCCAATAAATTTTACTAACAATATTTGTACTTATTACCGTATCAAATAAACCTTTCAAAAAGGGAATTTTATCACTGATATAAAAACTAGCACTTTGACGATTAAACCCTCCGTCTTCGACTCCCCTCTTCATGAATTTTTCTTCTAATTCAGAATGCCCAATTCTAGCAGTAAATAAACCATAGGCAATAGTTTGAGCGTACATATCCGCAAAATTATCGTTATCTAAATCAGGTAATAATAATTCCTGAAAAACTAATTTTAATTGTCTTAATTCTCCTTTATCAGTTTCAATTTTTAAAGCTTCTTCAATACTATAACGAAGGGTTTTGGTTACTGTTGCCATGGCACTAGCTAACTCATTATAATTATTGATAAATTTTTCTTGATAATTAAGAAAAGACAGAATTAAATGTTTAACTGTTTCTTCTTCTTTATTGGCAATAATTTTGTTATTTTTTACACTACCTATAGTAACTTTTTGTTGTAATTTTCCTTCTTGATACCAGCGAAATTCTAAAAAATTAGTTAAGATAAAATTTTGGGCGATCGCACTGTCTAAATAACGTTTAAGTTGTTCAGTTTCTTCAATAATATCTAAATTTTCACCGATTTTTTTAGCTTCAATATAACCGATAACTTTATTATTTTTTCTCACAGTAAAATCAGGAATACCGGCTTGATTGCCCTTTTCTTCAATAACAGCATTAATGCCTAATATAGCACTATCAATTAAAGTTTTTAAACTAGGATAATGACTTCTTTTACTACCTTGTAATAAAATATTTTCTAACTCTTGTAAATAATAATTAAAATTCATGAATTAGCTCTCACTTGACTTATAATTTTCTCAACATTAATAAATATATATATATATAATCTGTAATAATTGAGCTTGATAAGACTCTAAAATTGAATCTCGAATAAAGATACTTGCTTTACCTTGTTTTATAGGATGCTTAAAATGATAATGACTTCCCGTAACTTTAACTTGATACCATCCATCTTGAGTTAATTTCTTGATAATTTCTTTACTATTCATTCTCAATTTTATTCATATTTTTATAGTTTTAACTTCTAAATTAATAGCTTGGGTTTTGATATGTCATTTATAATAATTTAACCTCAATGATAATTAACAATTTGTACATCAAAGGCATTTCCTTCATGTCAAATAAAACATAAACGCCATTGCTTATTAAGTATTATCCCGATAAACTTCCCGACGATGTTTACATTACAAAATTTTTATTTGTAAATTAGAGTCATCAATATAATATCTGAGACGATAATCGCCTATTCTAATACGATATTGATGTTCCGGTCCTTTCATTTTAATTACTCCATTTGGACGAGGTTGATGAGATAATTCTTTTAACTTTTTAATAATTTTTCAACTATTTCATTAGGTAACTTATCAATTTGTTTTTGTACCGACTTTGAGATAACTACTTGATAATTATTCATCAATTTTGTTAATTTTTACTGCGTTTTTCTATATATTTTTCAAGGGTTAAGTATTCCCCATTATTATATTCTTCCTCAACAAATTTAATATCTTTGATCGTTTCTTGATTCTCAGTATAACTAGCTTCTTCCAACTCAAAAATTTGCTGTTCTAGTATTTCTAATAATTGCTTTTTATTTTCTAAAGATAAGGAAATTATAGCTTTTGTAATTGACTCTAAAGTATTCATATTTTCGATTCTATTATTTATGATTTTTGATATAAAATTTGTAATAATTTAGCTTGAGAAGAATCTAAATTTGTTTTTTTTCGGTTTAATATGATAATTGATTGAGCAAAATTATTCATTTTATTCTACTATAGATTTTAATTAATAATAAATATTAAAGATATTTAGTTTCATTTATTATGCCCTAAAGGGTAAACTACAAACTATTTTATTTTAATCATAAGGTTTGTAGTTGAGGCTTTAGCCTTAATATGTATGCCCTAAAAGGCAAACTACGAACTATTCAAATATGTCTAATTGACTCATTATTTCTTCCGTATTATCATTATTAGAAGGAGTTAATTTTTTGATATTTTTTCTTAATCCCATCGCAATTTTACTGTGTTTTTCGATTTGACTCATCACCTGTTTCGCACGGCTAATTACAACTTTGGGTAAACCTGCCAGTCTTCCTGCTTCAATACCATAGGATTTATCTGCCCCTCCTGGTTTCACTTCGTGCAAGAATATGATGTCATTCTCTAATTCTTTCACTGTTACTTGATAGTTGGCTACGTTGTCAAGAATGGAGGCTAATTCGTTTAATTCGTGGTAATGGGTAGCGAAAATTGTACGACACTGTATCTCTATAGCTAAATACTCCGCAACCGCCCAAGCTATTGATAAACCGTCAAAAGTAGCTGTACCTCTACCTATTTCATCTAGCAATACTAATGATCTATCTGTAGCATGATTTAATATATTAGCTGTCTCATTCATTTCTACCATAAAAGTAGATTGCCCAGTACCTATGTCGTCCACTGCTCCTACACGGGTAAAGATGCGATCACAGATAGATAATTTTGCACTTTCAGCAGGAATAAAGCTACCTATTTGTGCCATTAATTGAATCAATCCTACTTGACGCAAATAACAACTTTTCCCACTAGCATTAGGTCCTGTTAAGATGATTAAATCAGGAGTTTTTTCAGCCCCTAAAAAAGTAGAATTAGGTACAAACATCCCAAATCCTAATAACTTTTCTACCACCGGATGTCTGCCATTTTTTATTTTAATAACTCGATCATCTGCTATCTCAGGTCGGTTATAATTTTGATATATAGCTAACTCAGCTAAACCTGATAACACATCCATAGCGGCGATCGCCTTCGCAACTTTTCTAATTAGTTCAGTTTTTTCTCCTACTTGAGAGCGTAAATTAACAAAAATTTCGTATTCAAATTTTCCTAAATCATCTTTAGCATTTAAAATACGATTTTCTTTCTCTTTTAACTCAGCAGTAATGTATCTTTCTTCGTTTAATAAAGTTTGTTTTCGTTGATAATTTTCTGGTGCTAATTCTGCTTTTGATCGAGGCATACTGATATAATAACCAAAAGTTTTGTTATACCCCACCTTTAAATTAGCTACTCCTGTGCGTTGTCTTTCCGTAACCTCTAGATTTGCCAACCATTCCCTATCACCCTCAATCAGTTTGCGCATCTCATCTAAATGCTCATTGACACCCTCTCGAATTATGCCACCTTCTTTTACATGATTCGGAGGAAACTCCACAATAGTATCTAAAACTGTTTTCCCCAACTCTTCCAACTCAGGAGGCACATTTTGCAACGCCTGAAAATAGGGTGATTTACCTTCCTTTGCCAACTCTGCTAAATAGCTCAATTTCGTCAAAGAATCCCCTAAATTAAGTAATTCCTTCGGATTAGCTGTACCAGCACTCACACGCCCTGTTATTCTCTCTAAATCGTAAATATTCTTAAATAATTGCCTGATTTCTTCTCTAAGGGGCAGATTTTCCATCAATTCGGCGATCGTTTCTTGACGAGCAATAATTCCTTGCTTATTAAGTAAAGGTTGCAATAACCAACGCCTTAAAGCCCTTGCCCCCATAGCCGTACAAGTTCTATCTAAAGCCCACAATAAACAGCCGTGGAAGGTATTATCTCGCACTGTGGTTGTGATTTCGAGGTTTCGCCGAGTGGTGCTGTCTAAAACCAAATAATCGCTAATATTATAAGTGCGAATTAGTTGTAATGGTACTTGATTGGCTTTTTGAGTTTCCTGCACATAATCTAATAAACCTCCTGCCGCTCGAATAGCTAAGGGTAAATGCTCACAACCGACACCTTCTAAGGATTTGAGCTTAAATTCAATCAATAATTTAGGCTTGGCTTCATTAATCTCAAAGGCTTTTTGCGATCGCAATGAGTAACAAAAACAATCAGGTAAAAAGTCAGGAAGACTATCAGATTTTTGACCAGGACGTAGTAAACTGTTAATATCAGGAGCATTAACGGGAAATAAAACTTCAGCAGGTTGTAAACGCAGTAATTCCGTTGATAAGGCGTTTAAATCCTTTCCTTGAGTTGTAAAAAATTCCCCCGTAGAGATGTCTGCGTAAGCCAATCCCCAATATTCTTTAGCTACTACCACTGCCCCTAGAAAGTTGTTTTTCTTGGAGGGTAACATCTCATCTTCGGTAATCGTGCCAGGAGTTAATAACTTGGTAATCGCACGTTTGACAATCCTTTTTTCTGCCGCCGCCGTTGCCGCATCTTCCACTTGATCACAAATTACCACAGCATAACCTTTTTCTACTAATTGTCGCGCATATCGGTCAAGGGCGTGATGAGGTACACCTGTCATGGCAATTCTACCAACATTCTGCCCTGCATCTTTACTGGTGATAACTAATTCTAACTCCTGTGCGATGGTGATAGCATCTTGAAAAAAGCACTCAAAAAAGTCTCCCACCCTGTAGAGTAATAGTGAGTTAGGATATTGCTCTTTTACTTCCACATAATGCTGATACATCGGGGTTAAGTCTTGGGGATTGACGGGGCGATAATCCTCATGGGGGGCATCTCTGGTGGCTTTATTGGTAACTATTTCGCTCATTATTTCAACATATTTTCACATTTTCTCCTATTCTATTATTAATTACTCTCAAAGCATCAGACCTTTAGCAAATTAAAATTAACATAAATTTTTTATCAAAATTTTGGGTTTAAAACCCCGTCCTTCTATGGCTTTCTATTTCTTAATTTTGTTACCATTCTTAAAAATATATGTTACTATAAAAACTGAGTTGTCAAATACAATTGTCTTAATTTTGGGGTTGCTCAAAAAGTATTTTTGTGAAGATAGGTATCCTCACGGGGGTAGGTATTTTACATTCTGGTGTTGACTAGAGGATGTTTTTGCTTTTCCTTTGAGATTACTCTGTAATTTTTCCTTTGTTTTATTATATAACTGGCCTTGAAATCTAATTTTTTGACATATACCACAATCTAATCATCTTCTGGTAACTTTATTTGTACCTCTCCATTCTTAGAAATTACGACTTCTCCTCCTAAACTTTTAATTTTATCTATAGCCATTTGTCTAGTTTTATCATCAAAAACAGTACTTAAAACCGTTCCCCATGCTCCTACTTGAGCTTTTTTACTGTCAGGATTTTCTTCCAAAAATTTAACGGTGTCTAAATTACGTTGTGCCACTAATTTTCCGGCTTCATCTCCCCTTGCCAAAGCCCATTTTGAGGATTGATTATAGGATTTTTTTGCTTCTTCAATATCTCCTAAAAATAAAATCTCATCTACCCCTTTATACATCCAAAGAAGAAAAGCATCACGATTAATCTTTGGAGATAAATTAGATAAAACTTGATTAAGTAAAGAAACTGTTTTTTGAGGTTGTGCCGCATAGATAGAGTTAGCGGTAGAAAGCATAAAATAAGCATCCACAAAATAAGGATCATATTTACTAATTAACTCAAAATAATCCGTAACCGCAGAGTAATCAGTTTTGTCTCGTGCCTGAGTATCCCCAAAATACTGAATAAATTGTAGATATTGCCAGTCTGCTAATAAATTACCATAGCCAAGGGTAGGCATTTTTTTTTGTATTGCTAATGCCGTTCTTAATTTTTCTTCTTCTAAAGAATAGTCAATATGATTATTTTTTTCTTCAAGATATGTTTTTGTATATTCTTCCTGTAAAAACCAAATTCCCCCACCAACTATTAGCAAAATAAAAAAAGGCACTATTGATTTTACTTTTGCATTCATAATCAACTATAATAAAATTAATTATTATCTTAGTTTAATTCCATTGTTGGTGCAATCATCAGCAGAATTGTCCCCTACATTTACCGTTCCAGCTATTTCTACCGATTGGCAAAGAGCCAAAGAATATGCCCCAGAATTATAATAAACCCCGATGGCAAAATTTCTGACCTGATCCGTTACTCCATTAATAGCAAAGGCTTGATGTTTTACTCTTGTACTATTTACATCTGTAGGATTAGGAATAGTATGATACTTACCACTAACACCTGTATCAGTACCAATTCCTAATAAAATTAATGTGGGAGCAAAGGTTTGTTTTTCCCAATGATAACCTTGTTGTCCTCTAGCAATTAAGCCTAAATAACTTTTGGTTTCACTTTCTCGACTTTTGCCGATTTGATTGATAAAGTTAGGTATGGCAATGGCAGATAAAATACCAATAATAACAGTCACTACGAGGAGTTCTATGAGAGTAAAACCATCCTTTTTTTCTTTTTTCCACTGAAAAAATTTACCTAATAACTGATAACATATATTCATTATTCTCCAAAAGGTTAATCATTTTAATAATATTAGTTTACCCATTTTAGTAGAAGTTACATCAACGGAGCATCCTATAAATTAAACAAAAAATAAAGACGGATCTAATTTTAAAAGACCCATCTTAATATTTTGACGAATAATTTTTGTGCTATTTTAAAGCAACACCAGAGGTACAAGATCCACCACTACCAGCAGCCGCACCACCAATATCGTTTGATTGACATACAGCAGTGGTGTAAAGACCACTACCATAAGTTACAGAACCTGCATAATTTCTGACGCCGTCATTAGTTGCGTTGACGGCAGCACCTGTACTATTTCCTGCATTAGAAGCAAAGGTATAATATTTACTGGTAACCACTACACCTAAAGCATTAGTTGCGGCGGCGAGGGCTGTATTATCAAGGGAGGCGGAAAATCCTTGTTTTTCAAAGTGATAGGCTTGTTGTGCACGATTAAGACTACCCATACCATTTTTAGCTTCAGTTTCTCTAGCTTTACCAACTTGACCCAATAAGTTAGGGAGAGCAACAGCAGCGAGTACACCGATAATAATTACTACGACTAAGAGTTCAATTAAGGTAAAACCTTCTTCACCTTTGTTTTTTTTGTTGCGGAGGTAAGATAAATATTTTAAAGTTACTTCTGGTTTCATGGCTTTATGCTCCTGTGAGAGTTATGTTTTAAAGTTTGTTTTTTCTCTTAGTTACACCTTACCCAACTTCGATCAAAAACCTATCACTCTTTCTTTTTTTTTTTTTTATGCAATTTGATGATTCTTTACAATACCTGAGTTTATCCTAAAATTACATATATTTTATTCTGTCCAAGTACTTATAATTTTTTTGTTTGAATAACTTGTAAACTTCCTCCAGCATAAAGTTGATTGTCAAGGATGGTAAATTTAGTATTAATAAGTTTTTGTGCTAAATCAGTCTTTAATAATTGCCATGCAGTTTCCGTTTCAAATAACCACATAAACAATGTTAATCCGGGTATGAATAATAAGTTTTGGGGTTGATGTAAGTCGATGAAGGTAAAAATTCCTTGAGGTTTTAAGACTCGATAAACTTCCTGGAAAATTTCTTCTAATTCTAGGGTTGTCATTTCGTGTAAAGCTACACTGGTATGGACAAAATCAAAGAAGTTATCACTAAAAGGCATTTTTTGAGCCAATCCTTCTACAAATTGGGCTTGAGGTACATTTTTTCGGGCTTTTTCTAAAGAAACTGTCGATATATCTAAACCTGTGACTTGTTGGGAGTAGTTGACTAAAAATTTAGTAGTTTGTCCTGCACCACAACATAAATCTAGTATTCTACTATCAGGATTAATGTTCAGATTTTTTAATGCTAATTGTCGAAACTTGGTTTCACCGCCAACGGGTATCGCTGCTAGTTTGGCAATGGTATCATATAGCCACTGATATTGATAACTTAAAGGACGTAGAAAGGTTGCCATGTTAATTTTTTTATAACTTGGTAGAAATCGATCGCAAAACGTCGGGAATTAAAGTGTCATCGCTAAATTCTAACATGGTTTCTTGATAACCTAAATAGCCTGAATTGGTAAAAAATAATAACATCCGACTTAATGCTATCCAAATTTCGGAAGCAAATTCCCAATCCCCATTAATCGGCGTATAATCACTGATGGATTTTAATGCCCAAAAATAATTATTGCGTACGATGGACTTTCCTTTTTGATATTGGGGTAAATCTTCTTTCTCTATGTAAAGAATGTCATCTTTGATAAAGGCTTTCATAATCTTAATTAGAATGTTTTAGGGAAAACTTAACTGATAACCAGTTAGAATAAGGTAAAATTTTCATAACTTCAATCAAAACTAATGAATTTTTATACGGTGATTTTAAGAATTTGTAGACAATTTGGTTTTACTGATGAGGAAATTGAAATTTTGATTAAATAATATTTTAGGAGGCGATCGCCTTTCCTCTATTTAATAGTAGCTTGATGTATGGAAGCATTAAAGAAAAAATTAATAGTTGTGGGAAATTCTCTCACAAAAACGATAAATATTTGTTCTAAATTCTAATTAGTTCTAAGTTTTGCTATATACTCGATTATAGCTTAACTTTGATGAAAAATGACCTTAAATTTTATTAATATTAATACTCTTTGGAGTTCGATAATTGTTGAAACTTTAGCTAAATTAGGGTTAAAAAATGCTGTTATTAGTCCGGGTTCAAGATCAACTCCTTTAACTCTGGCTTTTGCTGAAAATAATTTGATTAATTCTATTCCTATTTTAGACGAAAGATCCGCCGGTTTTTTTGCGTTAGGATTAGCTAAAAAAAATAAAATTCCTACGGTTTTAGTTTGTACTTCTGGCACGGCAGGAGCTAATTTTTATCCAGCTATTATTGAAGCTAAATATAGTAATATTCCTTTAATTATCTTAACTGCTGATCGACCTCCTGAATTAAGAAATTGCCATGCAGGACAAACTATTAATCAAGTTAATTTATATGGGAATTATCCTAACTGGCACACAGAATTATCTTTACCATGTATAGATTTAGATCGGTTATTTTATTTACGACAAAATATTATTTATGGTTGGGAAAAATCTTTTTTTCCTTCTAGGGGTGTTGTTCATATTAATATACCATTTCGAGAACCTCTTGCTCCTATTTTTGAGTTAGAAATTAGCGAAGACAAACAAACTTTTATTTATCAAAAACTATTTAGTAATTTTATTGCTATTAATTTTAATTTTGATAACTATACTTTGGATTTAACCAACTATTTAAAACACTGGAAAAAATATTCTCAAGGTATCATTATTGCTGGGGTAGATTCTCCTGATAATCCTCAATTATACTCTAAGGCGATCGCCTTTTTATCACAAACATTAAACTTTCCAGTATTGGGAGAGGCTTTATCTCCAGTCAGAAATTATAGTGATTTGAATGAGAATTTAATTATTAACTATGATCTGATTTTAAGAAAGACAGAATTTGCTAATAATTTGATACCTGAAATTGTTATTTTATTTGGTGAATATCCTACCAGTAAAGAGTTAAGAAATTGGTTAAATAAACTTAAAGTTACAACTTATATTATAACTAGCAGTGAAGATAACTTAGACGCTTTACACAGTAATTCAATCCATCTAAGAATTAATCCTGAAAATGTTATTAAATATTTAACTACTATCGACAAAAAATCTTCATCAAATTATCTTAATCAATGGTTAACTATCGATGAAAAGATAAACATAAATATTCATCAGGAAATGAGAAAAAATAAGCAAATATTTGAAGGAAAAGTTGCTTGGATGTTATCACAATATCTTCCTGAAAAAACTCCTATCTTTATTGCTAATAGTATGTCAGTGAGATATGCCGAATTTTTCTGGCAAAAAAATAATCGTCAAATAGAAACTTTTTTTAATCGTGGTACTAATGGAATTGATGGCACTTTATCCACAGCTTTAGGTATCGCTTATCAAAACCAACCAGCAATATTATTAACGGGAGATTTAGCTCTTTTACATGATACGAATGGCTTTTTAATTCATCAATATTTTGAAGGAAGTTTAACGATTATCTTAATTAATAATAACGGTGGTGGAATATTTGAAATGTTACCCATAGCTGATTATCAACCTTTATTTGAAAAATATTTTGCAACTCCTCAATTTATTGATTTCCCTAATTTAACTCAAACATATAATGTGAATTATAAATCTATAAATAATTGGCAACAATTACAAAATTTATTAACTAATTTACCAAAAAAGGGTATCAATCTTTGGGAAATAAAAACTAACAGAAAAACTGATACTCTATGGTTAAAAGAACAATTTATTACTTTGCTAACTTGAGAATTGAGAATTAAGAATTGAGAATTAAGAATCTAGTTATTTAATTTGACCACTGAACCTAATAAACTCACAAATGCACTGCCCCAATGGTGCACTTCTAAAAAGTTAGCTGATTCTGGGGCAGGTTTGTATAGCTTAAATGTCTTCATAATTCCTAAACTTGCTATACTTTCTAAAGGACCAACAAAACTAATATCTTGATCTAAAAAATAGTCTTTTTCTGCCCAATATTTCATCTGTTCATTATTTAAGAAAAAACAGCCAGAATGAGGATTTAATGCCCGGCGAAAAATAACAGGATTATTCATTATTTGTCCTTGTAACTCTGTTTCTTCATTTACGTTTTGAAAAGATGCAGTTACTCGGTGTAATAAATCACCATCTATATAACATTTTCCGGTGTATTGATTAAGACTTAATTCATAACGATTGGCTTGTAACAATTTTTGATAATCTGTTACTTGATTAAACCAATTTAATTTAGTAAAAAATTGAGCATCTCTAATAATTAGATCATCTTCTAAGTAACAATAATAATCATATTGATCTATCTTTTCTTGCAAAATTTTATGACATTCAAAACCTAATAATAAAGCTTCCGCATTAGTTTTATAATGTTTAAATAAATCTGAGGGCAAAGGAATTTGATCAATTAAATGATTATTTCCTGTCGTACAAATAAAAATGTCTATAGTTGTGTTTGATAAAGTATTAGCAGAAATAGCGATTCTTTCTCCTACTTTTATCATTAATTGTGGTTTTCCGAATAATTGTTGTAAGGATACTATAGAGCTTGTTAAGGCTTGTATTCGAGGTTCAGGATTTCGTTGTGAGCCATATTTAGGGTTATTTTCTTGACGAAAAAAATGAGGAATTGTTATTAATATTTTCATAATTTTTTTCTAGGTTAAATTATATCTTTAGAAGAATCGATAACCCACTTTGGACTAGAGTTCAAAGCTAATAGCTAACGTTATCTAACGATAACTAAAAGTTTTTAAAAATTGGCAGGTTTTTTTAATTCTTATCATTCTCACTTTCATCGTCATTATTCTCCTCATTCATGGAATTACCTGGCATCGCTACTACAATGGCATCAATAACTTTTGCTACAGTGATGACTTCTAAGCCTATATCGGTAGGATATACTTGACCTTTGGGCACAATTGCCCGTTTAAAGCCTAATTTCGCCGCTTCTTTTAATCTTAGTTCCATTTGCGACACTAAACGCACTTGTCCTCCTAACCCTATTTCTCCAATTAACACTGTACGAGGATCAACTACACGATCTCGAAAACTAGCAACAATGGCGATCGCCATCCCTAAATCGGCGGCGGGCTCTTCAACACCTAAACCTCCAGCCGAGGCGACATAAGCATCTAATTTTGAGAGAGGAATACCGACTCTTTTTTCTAACACCGCTAAAATTTGTTGTAGTCTATTATAATCGACTCCTGTAGTAGAGCGACGAGGTGAAGTATAACTTGTCGGACTTACGAGGGCTTGTAACTCAACCACAAGAGATCTAGTACCTTCACAGGATACAATAGTAGCCGTACCTGGGCTAAGTTCGTCTCGATTGCTTAAAAATAACTCTGAAGGGTTAGAAACCTCATCTAATCCGTGATCTACCATTTCAAAGATACCGATTTCATGGGTAGCACCAAAACGATTTTTGACAGATCGTAACAAACGATGGGAGGCATATCGATCGCCTTCAAAGTATAATACCGTATCCACTAAATGCTCTAATACTCTAGGTCCTGCGATGGCTCCTTCTTTAGTAACATGACCAACAATAAAAAGAGTGATATTTTCTCGTTTTGCCACTTGCATTAATGCTGAAGTACATTCTCTCACCTGAGACACTGAGCCGGGAGCAGAATTAAGAGTAGCATAATGAAGAGTTTGAATACTATCAATAATAGCGACTTGAGGTCTTAAAGATTCTAATTCTCGCAAAATTTCTTCTAAATCTGTTTCAGCCAAAATGTAAAGATTTGGTTCAAACACGTCAGACTCAGAAGTATGATTATTATTAGAAACATCATTAGGATTTTCTTTTGTTACCCCTACGCCTAAACGAGAAGCTCTTAACTTGATTTGTTGTCCTGATTCTTCTGCTGAAACGTAGAGAATACGAGGAAAACGGAGAGATAATTGATTAGCAGTTTGTAACAATAAAGTTGATTTGCCGATGCCTGGATCTCCGCCAATAAGTACTAAAGAACCAGGTACAATACCACCACCTAAAACTCGATCTAATTCTTGATAACCAGAATTCATGCGGGGTTGTTCTTCTTCAGTTATGTCAGAAAATTTTACAGATATTCTTGGTTGTGCCGAAGTTGGTTTTTTCTGATGATTATTACTTTGAGACTGCCAACCAGCACGAGCATTACCGTTATTATTACCGTTGATAATTTGTTCTTCTAAAGTACCGTAAACATTACAACTAGGACACTTGCCAAACCACTGAGAAGATTCTGCACCACAAGAGCTACAGATATAAACGGTTCTCGTTTTTGCCATGATAGTCTGTATCTTATTGTTTCACTATTATCTGTTACGCAAAACTTTATCATAATTGATTATTTAACTAAAACATTGTTTGAAAAAGTTTGCTTCTGTCATCTTCAGCTTATGGACTAATGTCTTCTCCATAAGACTTGATTCGAGGATATTCATTATACCACGAAATTAATTTTTCTAAATTGATGATTATTTTTGAAAGAATTATTCATCTCTTTTTACTAGTAATTTCAAAAGTACGATAGGAAATCAATATGTTTATACCTCAAATTTAGCCTTATTAAAACTAATAGTAACGCCAGAAAATAATGTAATATCAGAGGCACAAAAAATTTTAGACAGTGCCGAAAATCAAGAGCCGTTTAACTTCAGATTAGATTTAGTGGGGGCTATACTGGTAAATAAATTTCCCCAATTAATGATTAAAAAAACCAGCCGTAAGAATGTAAACCTTTACCTAAAAGATTAACTCCTAAATAACATACCCACACCACCACAAAACCACTGGCGGCCAAGATTGCCGGTTTTTTTCCTTGCCAACCTTTAGTAATTCTTGCGTGTAAATAAGCAGCAAATACTAACCATGTTATCAATGCCCATGTTTCTTTTGGATCCCAACTCCAGTATGATCCCCATGCTTCATTGGCCCACACACCACCAGAAATAATACCAATGGTGAGTAAAGGAAAACCTAAGCCGATGATACGATAGCTAATATTATCAAGAGTATCTATTAAACTTAATTTTTCGGGAGTAAGGGATATAACTTCTGTTGTTGGTTTAGTTAAAACGGCTGTATTACCCGAAGAATTATCAATATCTAAAATCACAGATTCAGTTTTATAGTTTAAACTTAATTTTTTAACATTACGGTAAGCTCCGGTACCCACAGAACTTCCCCTTAATTGAATTTCTTTGCCTTGAGTGAGAATTAAAAATGCGATCGCCATTAAAGATCCTACCATCAAAGCCGAATAACTAAACATCATGACGCTAACGTGCATCATTAACCAGTTAGATTTCAAGGCCGGGACAAGAGGTTCACTGTGTTGCATTTCTGGAGGTAAAGATAGTGCCGCAAAGGCAGTAATTCCCATCGCCACTGGAGAAGTTACTACTCCTACTAACCTACTGTTACTCATATTTTCGGCAATTAGATGTACTGCAGTAATACCCCAAGTTAAGAAAAATAAGGATTCATAAAGATTACTTAAAGGAAAATATCCTGCTTCAATCCAACGGGCAATTAATAATGTTGCGACGGCCAAATTGGCAATAACCATTCCCGTAGTGCCAATTTTCGGTAAAAAAGTTAAATTAGGGAAAGCCGTACCTACCCAATAACATAACATAGTAATAAAAAGGACGGCAAAAGAAATATTATCTAAAGTATTTTGTAAATTGACTAAGTTCATAAGTGTTAAATGTTGAGATGATTAATTAATATAAACGTGTTTTGTTTATTATGTTAAACTTGAATTTGTTACTCCATTTTAATGGACGTATGCTATTAACACTTAAATTTATTTCAAAGTGATACAATTGCAAGAAAATCTTTGTAGCCAAAATTTTATCCCAAACTCATGTTAACTATTTTACGAGATAAGGTTGCAATTTACTTATTTGTTAAGGCTTTTGGGAAAAAATCTTAGATTAAGCCAAGGCATTTTTTAAATGATTAAATAATTATCAATTTTCGTTTTAAGGCTTCCATACATAAAGCGACACGGGAATTAGTTGTTTGTTTGTCCAATAAATCTAATCCTAGTTTCGTTTTTATATTAGGTACCAAAGTAATGAATGCGATCGCAGAAAGTTTACCAGATGGAGATTATCAAATAACAACTTTACCTGATCATAAATTTGAAGTCAAGTTGAGTTGGAGAATAAAATCACTTAGCTGTGAGTCTATTAAGGATTATAAGAAGGAAGAAATCAACATCCATCGATGAAAAATGAAGATTTATTTCCATTGATTAAGTTTCATCAAGAAGTGAAGGAATCTTGAATAAAAGTTAAAATAGATTGCAGGTTAACTCTACTTAACAGATTAGTTCTAACTGAGAGATTATAATAAATTATCAGTATCCCAAATTAGGATCGAATTTTATGATTGACGTAATTATTATTAGTATTTTTGTTTTAGCCTTCGGCGGTATTGGCTTTGATATTATTCAAATTCTACCGGATAATATACAAAGTCAAATATCAAATATTCAGGCTTTGCGATGGTTAGTGGCAGGATTTGCTTCTATTCTCGGTTTAGCTATGGGGTTGGTGGCACAAACTACCTATCGAAGATTAGAGCAAAAAATCCGTAAAACTCCCATTGAAGTTATTATCACACGAGCTATCGGTTTAGTAATGGGGTTATTGTTAGCTAATTTAATGTTAGCCCCTATTTTCCTCTTACCAATTCCGGGTAATTTTAGCTTTATCAAACCCATGATGGCAATTTTAGGAAGTATTATGTTTGCGGTTTTAGGACTATCTTTAGCCGATACTCACGGGCGCACTTTTTTACGCTTAATTAATCCTAATAGTATTGAGTCTATGTTAGTGGCTGAAGGTACATTAAAACCTGTTGCTACCAAAATTCTTGATACTAGCTGTATTATTGACGGGCGTATTCAACAATTATTAGCTACTGGTTTTCTGGAAGGACAAATTTTAATCCCTCAGTTTATCTTAAACGAATTTCAACAATTAGCAGATGCTACCAATGATCAAAAAAAAGTCAGAGGTAGAAGAGGATTAGACATCTTAAATCAAATGCAGGAAACCTATCCTGATAAAATTGTGATTCACCCTGAAGAATATGAGGAAATAACCACTGTTGATGCTAAACTATTACACTTGGCTCACGATATTAATGCCATGTTAATCACTAATGATTTTAATTTAAGTAAAGTAGCTAGTTTACAAAAAATTGAAATTTTAAATATTAACGATTTAGCACAAGCTGTAAGACCAATTTATTTACCCGGTGACTATATTGACTTAAAAATTCTTAAACACGGAAAAGAACCAACTCAAGGTATTGGTTACTTAGAAGATGGTACAATGGTGGTAGTAGAAGAAGCAAATGGTCATGTAGGAGAAGAAATGAGAGTTGTGGTGACTTCGGCTTTGCAAACTTCTGCAGGAAGAATGATTTTTGCTAAAACTAATGCTTCTGTGGTGATTTCTTAAAATTTTGTCATCAAAAAAAGGTAACTTATAATTACAGTAATTTTCATTCACATAACCCACAATACTCAATCACTAATATAGGGCAATATATACTCTACTTTTTTTTTGAATATAGTTTGGTTAAAAATTGCTGTAATAGTTTTTTTAATGTTAATTGTTAATTCTTTCTCGTAAATTGTAAAGATTGCTTAATAATGTTACGGTACTTGGATATTAAGTGAACATTGAAGATTAAGATAAAATTAAACATTTTTAAAACAATTATTATAAATATAACCATGGCAAATAGTTATCAAGTTAAATTAGTTAATCGACAACAAGGTCTCAATAGTGTAATTAATGTGGCTACAGATGAATACATTTTAGATGCGGCAGAAAGACAGGGTTTTAATTTACCCTATTCCTGTCGGGCAGGTGTTTGTGTAAGTTGTACTGCTAAGTTACATGAAGGCACAGTTAATCATGATTATGATTTTTTAAAACCAAAAGAAATTGAAGCAGGTTTTTTCCTTAGTTGTAAAACCTTTCCTACATCTAACTGTGTGATAGAAACTCATCAGGAAGATGCTTTATTAGATTTATAACTCTTTAATGATTTCTTCTTTATCGTTTAACGAAAATGTTTACCAAAATTCTCCATCTTCTTTGAGGTGGGGATTAATTTTTCTGTAGTTTTTGTTAATAGAATTTTTGGTCTAATTTGGTAAGAAAATTAATTTTTTATTCATCCATCTAGTATTACAAATAATAATTAACAAAAATTCAACAAATCAATATATTTTGCTAATTTTCTTAACAATTAAAAACTCATAAATTTAATAACCTAAATATTAGAGCATTATTTATCCTCTATTGTCAATTAATCAATTACAAATTCAATATCTATGACAAATAATTTCATCACCGTCGCCTATATCGCCGCTAGTGCCTTATTCATTCTCAGTTTAGCAGGATTATCCAATCAAGAAACCGCAGGAAAAGGCAACATTTATGGTATTGTGGGAATGGCGATCGCATTTTTGGCTACAGCGTTTAGTGCTGAGGTTACAAATTATACAACCCTCATTACTGCCATTATCCCCGCCGTGATAGTGGGTGCAATTTTAGCTAGTAGGGTAGCGATGACATCTATGCCGGAATTAGTGGCAATTTTACATAGTTTTGTGGGTTTAGCCGCCGTATTAGTAGGAGTCGGTAATTATTTACAACCAGAATCTGGTTTAATAGGCTCAGAAGAATTTATCCATCAAATCGAAATTTATATTGGTGTTTTCATAGGCGCTGTCACTTTTACAGGTTCGATTGTTGCCTTTGGTAAATTACGCGCTATTATCAGTTCAAAACCCTTAATGTTACCTGCTAGACATTTTCTCAACTTAGGTATGTTGGGTGCAACAATTTATTTCGGATATGCCTTCCTCAACACCGAATCTGGTTTACAACCGTTACTAATCATGACTGGTATCGCTTGTTTATTGGGAATTCACCTAGTAGCTGCTATCGGTGGTGCTGATATGCCAGTAGTTATTTCCATGTTAAACAGTTATTCAGGATGGGCTGCTGCTGCTGCTGGTTTTATGTTAAGCAATGACTTATTAATCATCACCGGTGCATTAGTGGGTAGTAGTGGTGCAATCCTGAGGTATATCATGGGTAAAGCTATGAGTCGCTCGTTTATTAGCGTCATTTTAGGCGGTATTTGAGAAGGAAGCGGCTAATCAAGCACCTTCAAGTCCAATCTATAAGAGAGTGGAGGTGGTTGGTATCATTATGATTGAAGTGGCGAGTTATATGGAAATG
>NZ_VRZC01000037.1 GCF_016743215.1 Geminocystis sp. GBBB08 | reverse complement strand
AATCGACTAGTGGGCGAAAAAATTGCTATAACTTCTCCCGTACCACAAACTACCCGCAACCGTTTACGAGGCATTTTAACCACCCCAAAAGCACAAATTATTTTTGTTGATACCCCAGGTATTCATAAACCACACCATGAATTAGGTAAAGTTTTAGTGCAAAATGCCGTTTCTGCCATTAATAATGTCGATGTAGTTTTATTTGTCGTAGATTCTTCTTCCCCTGCTGGAGGAGGCGATCGTTATATTGCAGATTTATTACAAAATTGTCAAACACCTATCATATTAGGCTTAAATAAGACAGATTTACAAGGAGAAAAAAAGCAAAAATTAAGAGAAAGTTATCAAGAAATTTGTCAAGAAAATTGGCAGATGATAGAATTTTCAGCAGTAACTGGGGAAGGCTTAGATAATTTACAAGAAAAATTAATCACAAAATTAGACTTTGGTCCTTATTATTATCCTCCTGATTTAATCACAGATCAACCCGAAAGGTTTATTATTGGTGAATTAATTAGAGAACAAATTTTATTACTGACGAAAGAAGAAATACCCCATTCTGTTGCCGTCACAGTAGAAAAAATGGAAGAAGACACAAAACTAACTAAAATTTATGCTGCCATCAGTGTAGAAAGAAATTCTCAAAAATCTATTCTGATTGGACAAAAAGGGAGTATGTTAAAAGAAATTGGTACTGCTTCCCGTCAACAAATGCAGAAATTATTAAGCGGTAAAGTCTATTTAGAATTATTTGTTAAAGTTGAACCAAAATGGCGACAATCTCGGTTAAGATTAGCTGAATTTGGTTATCAAATTGATAAGAATTAGGAATTAGATATAGCTAATTTTGCCAAGATTTTTATTCAAGATAATTAGATAAAATCCTTACCATTGTATAGAAGAAAAAAGTAGGAATTATCCAAATAAAAAATTCTTTAATTCTAAAACCTATTGTGGTATTTTTAAAGATTAAATAACGATAAATATAATTTAATAAATAAGGTAAAAAAAGAAGGTTAAAAAGAATAGACATTATCATAATATTTTTATCATCAGCGTAATATTCATAATAATTAGTTTCTCTTAAAAAGATTTGCGTAAATGCAATTAAATTTAAACCAATTAGATAAAAACTGAATAAAGGTAAATTGGCAATAATAGGAAGAATAATCAAGGAAGGATTAATATTTATACAAATTGTATAAAAAATCAACCAGAGAATCATCCTCCCGAAACAGTAAAGCATTTCCTTACGGAAAATATTAATACTTTTTCTTAAACTGCGGATAAAATTAAATTCTTCTTTAATAGTAATGCCGAATAATTTAGTTAAATTTGGCTTAATTTTTTGATGTATTTTACTAGGTACTTTTCCTGATGATATTTGATAAAAAAATATTGCTAAAATTAAAGATTTATCACCTAATTGACTTAATAATTTTGCTAAAACTTTATATTTAGGAATAACAGGCGGATTTTTTTTATCTCGGATTTTTTGATATTCTTCATAGGGAAAAAGATTAAAGTTATTAGAAGTATCAGGAAATTGTGACATAAAAGCTAATTGATTTTCTAGGGATATTCTTACTTGATTCTGATAGACTTTTCCCCATAAACTTTCTGGAGACTGTAATAACCAAATAACAAAAGATAATAAATCAGGTTTTTCAATTAACTCTAATAAAATTAACTGTACTCCTATTGCTAAATTATTTTTAATAAAAGGAGTATTTTGTGATAAAAATTTCGTCAAACTTTCTTGAAAATCCCCAGATAATTGATAATGATTTCGATTTTTGCTTTTTCTATTATTTAACCACTCTAAAAACTCCAATAAACTTTCAGGAAGAATAATCGCTCTCAAAGTTAATAATCGCACCATTTCTGATGTATAAATAGCTTGTTTTAAAGCCATTTGAGTATTATTCCCATTCAAATATTTTTCATAAATTTGACTATATATTTCAGGATTTGCTAAAGCATTTTCAAGGATTAAAATATGCTCTTGTTTTAAACTTACCCTTCTCGTTAAACCTTTGATAGCAGTGTTTATTTCTTGTTCAATTTCACTCATTTAATTGATTTAAGCACTCGACGCATTTAACTTACCGTTTTTATTAATTCCTAACAAGAGGTTTAAACCCCTTACCTTGACTCAAACGTTTATCTGTTGCCTTTTCCAAATCCGCTCTTCCCTACCCTAAAGTGTCAACTTAGATGCAAACCAATTTATGAGATTAATATTAGTTATTTAATGGCTGTATTGCCTCAACTATATCTTGATTACTAGCACCTAAAGAAAACATTGTTTTGAGAATTAAATTAACAGAAACTGATGTATAAGCCTCTATTTTTGCGACTCTGGATTGAGATGATTTTATTTGCTTTGTTAAAGATTCTTGAGGGTGTCTATCCCTATTTCCTACCTCAACCTAAAATTTTATATCGAATTGAGGTTAAATAAAAAACTTCTCGTTGGTTTTAGTTATTAGGTTAAAATAAAAGTTAACATTTGTAACGAAAATTAAAAAACTCTTATTAAAATATTATTTATAACTGAATATTATGCAAAATCGTCTAATCCATAAAGCTATTATTGCCTTTGTCATTGGTTTAATCAGTATTTCTTCTTGGCTGTTTAGCCCTTATTCTTCAGCAGAGGCTGTTAATAACCCGGAGTTGTTACCAGCAAGAAGCCACTCCTGTTGTTGATTTAGCGAATTATTTACCAACATTACAAGAAGAATCATTAATCAAACAAATTGAAGATTTTGAACAACAAACCGGCTGGAAATTAAGAATTTTAACCCAATATGATCAATCTCCGGGCAGGGCTGTGATTAAATTTTGGGATTTGGATGATCAAAGTATTCTCTTAGTCGCTGATGGTAGAGGTGGAAATTTACTCGCTTTTAGCGTTGGTGATAACGTTTATAAATTGCTTCCTCGTACTTTTTGGATTGAATTACAAACTAGATTCGGAAATATGTATTATGTTCGTGAGAATGGCGAGAATAACTCCATCGCTGAATCATTAAATACGGTAAAAAATTGTTTAGCCAAAGGTGGTTGTTCTGTCGTACCCGGATTACCTCAAGAGCAATGGATTTTAACTTTAGTCACTTCTGTTGTCGGTGGTATCATCTTTGGAATCGCAGGACATCCCCGTAAACCCGGACAAATTTTTGCATGGCAATGGGTATTAATTATTTCACCTTTATGGGGCATTCTCTTTTTTGCTTTCGGTATGGGGCCTGTTGTTACTCGTACCACTGAATGGTTGCCTATATTCCGGAATGTTATTGGTTTTGCTTTAGGTGCATTAGTTGCCTATTTTTCTCCTTTACTCAATCAACAAACTCCCTATGAAACTTAATGTATATCAAGAATTTAGAATTTAGAATTTAGAATTTAGAATTTAGCCATTGCCTATTACCCATTGCTTACCCTTACCACTTATACTTTTTAACGCCCCTCTACTTAATAATTTTTAGTTTTGTCAATTTATGACAAAAGCCCCTTATGGAGAAAATAAAACTAATGGAATGGAATTTATTAACAGCTCAAAATTTAGCTATTATCGATCAAGAAGTTAGTAGAGGTAATTTCTCCCCTGCCGAATATGAGATTATACGTCGAATTATTTATGTTAGTGGCGATTTTGACTATTATTCTTTAATTAGTTTTACTGGTAACGCTTTAAAATCAGGGGCGGCCGCTTTATCTGCAAGAGTGCCTATTCTTGTGGATACTCCTATTATTCAAACCGGAATTATTCCTTTATTACAAACAACTTTTCTGAATCCTGTTTATTGTATAAACGAAAATTCTACAACCCTTTGTTTTGATCTCAAAAATTCTTTAATATTACCCACTTTGGCTAATCGTTATCCTTCTGCTATTTATATTATTGGTCAAAATCAGATTATCTTAACTTCTTTGTTAGATTTAATTCCCTCACAGGAAATACAACCAAGTTTGATTATTACTACCGCTTCAGGTTTTATCCATAAGGAAGCCATTAATCTCAAACTCAGAGATTCTTCCATTTCTCACATCAGAATTGATAGTTGTAAAGGAGGTGCTAATTTAGCTATTGCTATATTTAATGGTTTAATCGATTTAGCATGGAATGCCAAACAATTAGAAATTAGAGAAATTAAGAATTAGAAATTACAGCTAAAATACCCATATCACCTTCATCACTTATTACTTATTCTCCTAGTTTCCTCTTCTCCTCGTCTTAAGAGTCTCCTCAAATAACTTAACTTGGTGCTACCCAAAGTAAAGTTTGTCCATATTCCACCGGTTCACCATTCTCCACTACAATCTCCATTACTTGCCCTGATACTTCCGCTTCAATTTCATTCATTAGTTTCATCGCTTCAATAATACAAACAAGGTGACCATTAGAATTGCGATCGCCAACTTCTACAAAAGGAGCTTCTCCAGGAGCTGATGCACGGTAAAATGTTCCTACCATCGGCGAAGTAATTTCTACCCAATTATCAGTTTTTTTGACAGGGGCTGATTTTTCAGGAGGTATATTTGGTTTAGCCTCTATTTCTACAGGTTTTGTAATTTCTACCGCCGGTATTGCCACAGGAGTTGGTTGAGATATTGTATAAGTAGTATTACTGGTGTGAAGATTCGTTTTTTGAAGTGTTAGTTCAAAATCTCCTTCCTTAATCGCTAATTCAGTGATGTCTGTTTTGGCGATCGCCTCGATAAATTCTTGTAGTTGAATAAAATCTATTGACACTTTAATATAATATATATAAATAATTAATCATATGAGAATAATTGACAATTGACAATTAACCATTAACAATTGACAATTAATTTTGCCTTTTCCCTACAGTAAAGTTATTCTCTCCCTAAATAACTACCATTTCTAGTATCAACCTTAATTTTTTCCCCGATAGAGACAAATAAAGGCACCATAATTTGTGCTCCCGTTTCTACTATGGCAGGTTTTGTACCTCCTGTTGCCGTATCTCCTTTTACACCCGGATCTGTTTCAACAACTTCTAATACTACTGTGGTAGGAAGCTCAATATCTAATACTGTTGTATTCCAAAACAAAATATTAACTTCCATTTCCTCTTTTAAAAATTTTGCGCGATCGCCAACCTGATCTTCGCTTAAACGCACTTCCTCAAAAGTTTCCATATCCATAAACACAAATTGATCACCATCTTTGTAAGTATGTTGCATTGTATTTTTTTCGAGATTTGCTTGAGGTACTGTTTCCCCAGCACGGAAAGTTTTTTCCATCACACTACCACTTTGAGCATTTTTTAGTTTAGTGCGCACAAAAGCTGAGCCTTTTCCTGGTTTTACGTGCAAAAATTCTACTACTCGCCAAACACTGCCATCTAATTCAATACTTACACCGGGTCGAAAATCGTTACTTGAAATCATATAAGTTTATACTCTTAAATCTTTTTTCTAATGCCGAGACATACTAGGTACAAAACACCAACACCATATTCTCTTAAAATGGCACTCATGACAAGTAGCAATAGACATAAGAGTTTTATAAGTGAGTGAGTGAAATTAATTGATGCCCTTTATTTTTCTCAAACAAGAGGTAACAATGGGTAACAAGGGGTTTAAACCCCTTGCCTAAATTGCGTCTATACAATTAATTTTGCATGAGTACTTAATTTTATTGTTAGTGCAAAATTTAAGTAAAATATGAATAGTTCCATAAATTAATTAATTTATCTATCTATCTATCTATTTATCTATTTATCTATTTATCTATTTATCTATTTATCTATTTATCTATTTATCTATTTATCTATTTATCTATTTATCTATTTATCTATTTATCTATTTATCTATTTATCTATTTATTTATGAAAATTCGTCGTCAACAACCTTCCCCTAGTGTAGCCGTAGAAAGTCTCCGTTATCAAGTTACTTTACCTGATAGTGAACCCAGAAATATTTTAGAGAAAATTGTTTGGCATAAAGAAAAAGAAGTCGCCAAAATGCGCGATCGCCTTTCTTTATTAGATTTGCGTCAAAAAGTTGCCGAATTATCTTCTTTTCCCCTAGATTTTGTTTCAGCTTTAAGTAATTCAAAAAAAAAACCTGCTTTAATTGCTGAAGTTAAAAAAGCATCCCCTAGTAAAGGAATAATTAAACTAAATTTTGATCCTATTACCATTGCAAAATCTTATGAAAAAGGAGGAGCAAATTGTTTATCAGTATTAACAGATGAAGAATTTTTTCAAGGCAGTTTTGAAAATTTGGCAAAAATTAGATCAGCCGTCAAAACACCCTTATTATGTAAAGAATTTATTATTTATCCCTATCAAATTTATTTAGCTAGACTTAACGGTGCAGATGCTGTTTTATTAATTGCCTCAATTTTAACAGATAATGATTTAAGATACTTTTTAAAGATAATTCATAGTTTAAAAATGACAGCTTTAATCGAAGTTCACACCTTAGAAGAATTAGATCGAGTTTTAACCATTGATGAAGTAAAATTAATTGGTATTAATAATCGCAATTTAGAAAACTTTACTGTGACTTTAAACACCACTAAAGAAATTTTATCTGCTAGAAAAGAAACTATCTTAAATAGGGAAATTATCATAGTTAGTGAATCAGGATTATATACTAAAAATGACTTAGATTTTGTTACTAATGCCGGAGCAAATGCAGTTTTAATTGGTGAATCTTTAATCAAACAAGATGATTTGGAATTAGCAATACATAATCTTTATACTATATAAATAACGTGGGCAATGCCCACCCTACTAATTATCTTTAATTAACTATCATGATTGGTAATTATAAAATTAGTGTTATTATTCCTGTTATCAATGAAGAAAAAAATTTACCAACATTATTACTGAATCTTCAAAGAAAGTTAGACGTAGAATTTATTTTTGTCGATGGTGGTAGTAATGATAACACCGTTAATTTAATTAAAAATGCCGGTTTTAAAATAATTTTATCTCCTATTTTACGCCGTAGTTATCAAATGAATTTAGGTGCTAAACAGGCACAAAGTAATATTTTATTATTCCTTCATGGAGATACTATTCTTTCTAATAATTATGACGAAACTATTATTAACATCTTGGAAAAAAATAACTTCGTTGCCGGTGCTTTTAAGTTAAAAATTGATAGCCAAAAACCTATTTTTAGAGTCATTGAAACTCTTGTTAATTGGAGATCGCAATACTTATTATTACCCTATGGAGATCAAGGAATCTTTATCAAAAAAGAAATATTTGAAAGTATAAAAGGTTATCAAGATTTAGCGATAATGGAAGATTTCGACTTAATTAAAAGACTCAAAAAAAAAGGAAAAATTTATATTGCAAATGCTTCCGTTACCACTTCTGCTAGACGATGGGAAAAACTAGGAATTTTCAAAACAACCCTAATCAATCAATTAGTTATTCTTGGTTATTATCTCAAAATAAAACCCGAAAAGTTAGCCCTTTTTTATCGTCAAATTAAATAAATAAATTCTCCATAACCAAAAAATCACCTTAAATATGCCCAAATTACCCCAGTTTCAATTTAAAAGCATAACTCATCGCCTTATTTTTGGTTGTGTTATTGCCGGTTTATTTATCTATAGCGGATCTTACTGGCATATGCGCAAAGTAGTTCAGTTAGGAGTAGTGACATGGATGATGGATGTTGCCCAATCACGTATTGATGCTGTCACCGTTGAAATTGAAGGAATTGTGCGATCACTTGAACAAAATACCGATTCAATTATTAAGTCAAACCAATCCACCGAAAAGGTTACTAATCAAAACAAGATATTATTAATACAAACATTAATACAACAACAACCATTAATCAAAGCTGTTGCCGTTGGGAGTTTATCCAAAGAAGATCAAATCATTAATTCTTCTGAATTATTGGGTTTCAATACTAATACTTTAGGTAAAAAGCAGGTAATGAAAGAGGTTGAGATTAAAAATTTACTTAATTATTGCCAAAATAATTCAAAAACACCTCTACCTTTTTGGTCGAATACTGATCAAGAAAAATCCTTAAGTAAATTCCCGAAGATAATTTATTGTACTTCTTTTGGTCAAGAAAAAGTAACCCAAAATTTATTAGCCATGGAAGTAACTTTAGATTGGCTCAAACCATTAGTAACTCGTAAACTTTATTTAGAAGACAAAGTAAATCATTTTTCGATGGGAGAACCTTTTGTGATTAATTTAGCAACTAAGCAATGGCTAGTAACTCCTTCAGAAACCATACGATCGCTCACTTGGTTTTCTCAAAAATATACTACGATACCTGAGTTTCAGTCTAAAGATAAGATTAATAAAAATAGTTCAAATCCTCAAATTTTTACTGACTTTCAAGGCACTCTCATTTTTAGTATCTTACCTGAAACTGATTGGGGTTTGGGTATTGCTTTTCCCGAGACACAAATGAAAAAATTTCGCCAAAATTATCTTTGGATCATGATTATTTCTATGATGAAAGATCTGATCCTTATTTGTTTAGCAATTATGCTCATTTCTCGCCAAACAACTCGTTCCCTAAGAGCTTTAATTCTTAGCACTGAAAATATTGCTCAAGGTAATCTTAATACAATATTACCTGTTACTAATCAACGAGATGAAGTAGGAAGACTTACTGCAGCTTTTCATCATATGCGTGATGCCTTAAAAACCTATATTAAGGAATTACAAAAAACTACTGCCACTCAACAAAAAATGGAATCTGAACTTTCCATCGCAGCTCAAATTCAACGTTCCATGATACCTCGTATTGAAGTTATAGATGGTTCTAATCAACACTATGAAATTTCAGCTTTATTTCAGCCAGCGAGGTTAGTTGGAGGAGATCTCTATGATTTCTTTTCTCTCAATAGCGATCAAACAGATCCGCACAGTAACCGTCTTTGTTTAATTATTGGTGACGTAGCTGATAAAGGTGTCCCCGCCGCATTATTGATGGCACGAACAGTTAGTTTTATTCGTACCATAACCAAAAGCACCAGTACCCCAGAAATGATTTTAAAAGCTGTCAATCATGAACTTTGTATCGATAATGAAGAATGCTTATTTGTAACTTTGTTTTGTGCTGTGCTAGACTTACAAACAGGAATCTTAAATTATGCTAGTGCCGGTCATGATGCCCCCTTATTGTTACGAGAAGGAAAAGTTCACTTTTTAGATTTAGAAACTGGGCCTCCCTTAGGATTAGAAGAAGATGCTTTTTTTGTCCAACAAGAGTACTTATTAAAGCCGAATGATTTAATTGTACTTTACACTGATGGTATTACCGAGGCGATGAATGTACAAGGAGATATGTTTTCCGAAGAGCGATTAATTAATGCGATTACAAATAGTTTATTATATAATCCTGCTAGAGTAATCCACACAATTCAATACTTTCATCAGCAATTTATTAATAATGCTTCACAATCAGATGATCTAACTTTGCTAGTACTTCAATATCAACCTTTAAGTTCTTTTTATCAGGAGATGAATATTTTGGAATGGACAATTACAATTAATAATGAATTAACTGAATTAGAAAGAGTCAAGCCTCATTTAGGTAAAATTTTGAGAGGAGAATCTTTAACCGTAGAATCTATCGAAGATACTCAACTAATTGTAGAAGAAATATTAGTTAATATTATTAACTATGGCGGTGATCATCAAAGTAAATATTCCATTGATTTACAAATTAAAATAGGAGATCAATCTCTGATTCTCATTTTTCAAGATAGCGGTAAACCTTTTAACCCTCTGACAGAAATTGAGGCCCCTGATTTATCCATGAATGACGAAGAGCGCGAACAAGGAGGGCTTGGTTTTTATTTAGTAAGAGAGTTAGTAGATCAAATAGACTATACTTATGCTCAAGGCAAAAATATTTTAACTATTTATAAAACTATCACAAAAAAAATGTAAATTGAATATTGCCTAAAAAAGAATTTACTCCTGAAATTAATAACCTCAAAAATTTTTAACTATTTAATCACAAAAAAGATGAAACTAAAAATTCAAACAAAATTTACTGGACTAACAACTATGTATCTGATTCTTGATGGAGAACTAGATACGAATACCGCATCAGATCTAGATCAATTAATTATTAAACTTGATAATCGTATCACAAATCTTGTTTTTGATCTTCAGAAACTCAATTTTATCTCCAGTGCTGGTTTACGAATTTTTGCCAAAGCCCGAAAAATTATGAAATCAAGACAAGGACAAATTTGTTTTATTAATCTTACTCCTCAAGTGAAGAAAGTTTTTAACATTGTCAAAGCAGTACCAATTTCTGAGGTTTTTCAGAGTACAGAAGAACTTGATGCTTATTTAATGAAAATGCAAAACAAAAATATTGACCATTAAAAAAAATAACCAGATTTAACCCTTGTTTGATTAGTTTTACTATCATAATCTAAAAGATACTCTCTAGCGATCGCTTGTTTTTCTCGTAAAAAATTAACCTCAGATTTGCCAATTTCCGTGTCAGTAGAAAGCAAAATCACCTGATGAGAAGCGGTGGGAAAATAACGCTCAATTAAATTATAGCGATGAGAAGAATCCAAACGTCCAAGAGGAGTATCAATAGCGATAGGTAAATTTTTCCCTGAAACCCTTGCCAATCCCCATAATAACGCAATGGCTAATAATTGTTTCTCCCCTGCCGATAAACGATTTTTAGGAATCACTAAACCCTGATGATCATATATACTTAGAGCAAAACTATCCGCATCAATAGCCACTTTCGCCACAAAATGGGATTTATGGAGTAGATAACGAAAACAATTTGTTACCTCCAATTCTAATTTATTTAACTTTCTTAAAGTCAACTTATGTTTAAATAAACTTAAAGTTTGCTTAACTTTTGGCATCATTTCAACAATATGTTGTACCTGCAAATTTTTTAAATTATTTTCACCATAATTACTAAGTTTTTTTCTGACATCAGCAATTTTCTTTTCCACTGCATTTAAAGTTTGTTTAATTGTTTCACACTTAATTTTTATCTGAATTAAAGCCTTTTCTTCATTTCGATATTCTCGCTCTAAATTTTTGTAGGCTTCAGGAGAATCAACACGAATAATAGTTTCTTCAATCATAATTAATTGATTTTCTAACTGTGCTAATTTACTTAACTTTTCTTGTACTTGAACTTGTTGAGTTGGTAATAAATTTTGTAAAATATTATCAAGTTTTGGTAAAGTAACATCCTCTGCATTCAGGTAAATTTTATCACCCTTTAGCTGTTGTTGTAAAAATAAACTTTCTGACTGTAAAAAATCTTTAATTTGACTATATTTATAGTTATCAATATCTAAATTTTGTAAAAATGATAATAATTTTTGATCTTTTTCTTCCCATAAACCTTGAGCATTTTTTATTTTCAATAATTTTGATTCTTCCTGAAGTTCAATTTTTAAACTATTTAATAAATCAGTAATTAAAATTAAAGGAAAACTTTGACTAGCTAAATATCTTAATTCGGAATAAATATTTTCAATCTCATTTTCTAAAGACTTTTGTTTATCATGTAACTTATATTTTTCAGCCGCAACTTTCCCCCCTTCATTTTTTAGATTATTAGAAGCCTGAAGATAACTTTTATTAGCTAATTTAAGATTTTTTTCTTGAATACTTAACTCTTCTAATAACGTCTTTTTTTGTTCTTCTAAGACTAATAATTCTCCTTCTAAATCAAGAAAATTTTGATCAGCAATTTCTTGATCTGATATTTTATCTTTTCGATTAATTAAAACATCTAAATCAAGGATTAATTTATCAGCTAACTCTAATCCTAATAAAGACTTCATCGCTTCTTTAACTGCATTAGTAGGTAAATCTTGTTCAGCTAATTCTTTAACTTGTTCACCATCAAATAAAAAGAGATTAGAAATACCTAAAGGCAAAAAATTTTCTACATATTCATCCCAATTTTCTGTTAAATTTACATCGGGAAACTCCCCTTCAATAACACCTAAATTATCCTTCCCATCTTTAACATTTTTTTCCCAATATCGAACAATTTTTAACTCTATCCATTCATCATTAACGATATGCTCAAAACTTAACTCGATTCTCGTTTTTTCTCCCAGAGAAATTTGATTATTAACACACTGAATTAAAAAATCATTATAACTTAAATTTTCTCGATTAGAACAATCAGATCTTTTACCATAAAGTGCCAAACGAATACTATCCATTAAAGTTGTTTTGCCACCACCATTCATACCACCAAATAAAACTATTGGGGCATTATCTAATCCTTTTTCAGGGATTAAATTAATAATATTTTTACCTTTATAAGGACCAAAATTTTCTAAAACTAATTCTTTAAAAATCATCATGTAAAATTATAATTTAAGGTATTTAAAACCTTCCTCCACGCATATCAAAATGAAACCTACCAATACCTAAATATAAACTCTGAGGATTATTTCCTTCCGGATAAATAGTAACACCAAATTGATATATTCCACCATAGAGAGGATTTCGGGCACGAATAGTTAATCTAAGTTTTTCCCCCGGTTTTGCCGGTTGTAACAAATTAATAATAATTTCATTTTTGTCATTAGTAACATTTAAAGTACTATTAACATCAAGAGATTGTTTATTTTGAGTAAGAATAAAAACCCTAGTATCATCAGGGAAAAAAGTAATAGTTTCAAAATTCTTTTGTTGATTAATAACTATTTTTTGTACATTATTGCCTACATTTTCAGGAATTTCAATTTCAAAAATATATGTAGAGACAACATCAGGCAAAGTAAAAGTTGCTACACTTCTAGTTAAACGAGGAGAAGCACGAAAAAAATTAATTTCTGTAGCCGATACTGATGCTAATGTAAGTGGTAAAAATCTTTTATTTGTGGTATTTACCAATGAATTTAATACAATAAATATTAGTAAATTAGAAGACAAAAAAGAGTAATTTTTAATTTTCAAAAACTGTGTAATAACCTGAAAAATTTTCATTTTTGCTAACTTATTAATTATCTCTGCCTTCTTGAATCGTTAATTGTTAATTATATAGTTAGGGGGTGCGTCAAAAAGTGTTTTGGTAAGGATAGGGAATGGGCACTCTTGCAATGGATAAAGATGCACAGGGCAATCGACAATGGGCAATTAACAATTAACAATTTATTTGGGCAATGGCTAAATTTCCTTATTCTAAATTCTAAATTCTTAGAGCAATGTATTATGTCCAAACCATTAATTTTAATAGCTTTATAATTCCCAACCGCAACCCCTAGTTAGTTTACCATTTAAGAAGGTTAAAACGTTCCATATCAATAGTGTCACGATTACGATAAATAGCCAAAATAATAGCTAAACCTACGGCAGCCTCTGCCGCGGCAATAGTAATGACAAATACCGCAAAAACTTGCCCTTTAATTTCCCCCGGATCTAAATAGTTAGAAAATCCCATTAAATTAAGATTAACAGCATTTAGTAACAATTCGATCGACATTAAAACTCTTACTGCATTACGACTGGTAACTAAACCAAAAATACCGATACAAAATAAAGCCGCCGCTAAAATCAAAAAATATTCTAATTGAATGTCCATAGTTATTGTTTATATTTCAATGATTATTTAAAAACATCTCCTGTGTCATCTTTCTTCCCTCTTCCCGAAAAAGAGAAAATAATTCTCACAAATAGGATTGCTATAGTTTTATTTCCCAGAAGAAATCAAATCTCGAGGTTTTTCAGGTAAAGTCAAAGAAGTGGTATAAATTTCTCTAGTTTTTTGGGCAGTGGGAATTAAATCTCGACGCGCTAAGATAATTGCCCCTACCATTGCCATTAAAAGCAAAACAGAAAGCACTTCAAAAGGTAAAAGATAGTCACTAAAGAAATGTTTACCAATAGTAACAATAGTGTTTTCAATGATAGCTGGGGAAATTACCGATAATTGCCAAGGAGTAACTAAAACCATAGTAGCCAATAAAGCGAATAAACCAAAACAAACTAAAGCAGTGGCAATTTGACGAATCCATCTACCTTTTACTTCTTGGAAATTTTCAGTTTTATTTACCAACATAATTGCGAATAGAATAAGTACATTGACTGCACCTACATAAACTAAAATTTGTGCAGCCGCAACAAAATCAGCATTAAGTAGAATATATAAGCCTGAAATACTTAAAAATACTCCTGCCAAAAGAAAAGCCGAGTAAACGATTTTATCTAATAAAACAACACCTAATGCAGTGCCAATCATTAGTATTGAGAGGATAACGAAAGCTACAAATTGAGTACTCTGTGATATTTCCACGATTTAATCTACCTTTTGAAAAATATTTGAACAACTAACGACTAATAATTCAGTAAGCATTATTGAATAACTAATAACTATTCATTATTCACTATTAAAAATTAACTCACTATTTATTATTAACTATATCTTGAGGATTTTTCCCAGCACGTTGACTACCTTTAGGTAAATCATGAGGTTCAATAACGCCTTTTGGTAAATATCCTAATTGTTTAAGAGGTGTTACCATCGGATCTTCCGTTACTTTTGTCGGTAAGCGTCCTAAAGCCACGTTATCATAATTTAATTCATGACGATCATAAGCCGCTAATTCATATTCTTCCGTCATCGATAAACAATTTGTCGGGCAATATTCAACACAGTTACCGCAAAAAATACATACCCCAAAATCGATGCTATAGTGTTTTAATTCTTTCTTTTTCACGGATTTATTAAACGTCCAATCTACTACAGGTAGATTAATCGGACAAACACGAACACAAACTTCACAAGCGATACATTTATCAAATTCAAAATGAATCCTACCTCTAAATCGCTCAGAAGGAATAAGTTTTTCATAGGGATATTGTACTGTCACAGGGCGACGTTTCATATGATCAAAAGTAACAGCAAAACCTTGCCCAATATACTTTGCTGCTTCCACACTTCCTTTCGCGTAATCGGTTACTTGTTTGAGAAATTTAAACATAATCTGTTCAATAAGTGCCAATGCAATTCATTTTACACGAACTTACCTCCGTTCAACATAGGAAAGTTGTGAGATAAGCTGATAAGCGGCGTAACTACTCATTCCTCATTCCTTATTCCTCATTCCTCATTCCTAATCAATAACAGCATTTAACAAAACTTGGGTTAAACCGATTTTTTCCATCTCATCAATAGTGATAGTATCCACAATGTCATATTTTGCCCCAGCTTCTTCTAATAAATCATCAAGTGCTTTAAAGTATTCCGTTGCTTTTTTATCCTTACCAATTTGAATAAAAGAAATTCCTAACTCTTCATCTCGATCTATTTTTTGAGTAGCATCAATAATTAAACGAATAATCTCTTTTGGTTCATCAGGAATACCATCAGTAATAATCAACAGAGTTTCACCGTTAGCTTTAGCTTTACCTTCGGCTTTCCTCTGAAAGTAATTATTTAGAGCATCTTGTAAGACACTTTTTAAATTAGATTTACCCATAGGCTCATTTTGAGCATAAATTTCACTAACTTTATCGGCTGTAACGTTGTCATATCGTCTAAAACGCCCAGAATATAGATAAATAGTGATGCCATCAGAATCAATTTCATCACATTTTTGAGCAAGAGCAATAGTCGATTCTTGGGCGATTTCCCAGCGAGTTTTCCCTTTCCCATCATCAGTATTTAAACTGCTACTCTTATCAATAATCACCGTATAATCTCGATCAGTAACAATGGATTCAGTATTCATCATCAATAATTCCTTATATTTATCTTTACCATGAATGATAGCTAAAAATTTTCAGATAGAAATTGTAAATTATTCTTGCAAATCTTTTTAAAATCTTTGAATTTAAGCTAGAACTGAGTTATGGCTTTAACCTACAACATACTCAAAATATTATTTAAAAAATTATGGATAATGAAAAAAAATATCGAATGATTTGTACCCTTTCTTTTGGTGATATTTACGGTCAAATTATCGTTTGGTTAGGTGTTATTTTCATCAGTCTGGCTAGTACCTTAGCTTTATGGAGTAGTACTCGTCAAATTTATGCTTTTGCTACTGTAGGAATTGTCTTAGTTTTATCTTTACCCTTTCTACTTTTTGCCTTTGTCACTACTTTATTAAATCATATCGAGTTTATTCCTGTAGAAGAAGTCGAATCTAATAAGGGCAGAAACAGAGCTAAATTAAATAAAATCGCCGAAGCCGTCAGCTAATAATAAGTAATAAGTAATAAGTAATACTCAAATCTTCAACTTTAGACACAAGGGCAAAATAAAAATCCAAATCTATTTTAGATGGGAAATTATCAATTTTAATAACTATTGCCTGAAGAATTTAGCCATTGCCCATTGCCCATTGCCGAGACTTGTGCAACAAGTATATTAATTAACCGAACTTTTAATGGTGGATCACCGTAAAATTTTAACCATTATCGTTTTTTCACATCCTCTACAATATAAGTTAAGTGGTGCGACCTGCAAAGTCGCATCGGAGAGTCTTGAGTAATCAAGCTAGGGAGTCATCCCCTACGTTACCGCCCGAAGATGCGTTCTGAGTAATTAGAAGGTATCACAGCTAGAGGGTTAAATGTCAAGATGGAGAAAAATCTAACAATCAAAGTCATGGCTAGGTAAAGATGAATATGATTGGATGCGTCCGAAGCTCCGTTATTATATGCTTTCCCGTTAAAGTTAGATTAGGGAAGGATTGAGGGACATGGTATTTATTTTCACTTAAATAAGTACAAAAGGTGTAAAAACTGTTTACATTTTTACATTGATGACCATAATTCCCTTCGGAGTATAGCATTCCTCTAAATTCATCATATCTCAAAGATGTGAAACAGGGTAAGCCCTATGTATTCTTAAGAAATTAAGTAAGGAGATAGTAATATCAAATTACGATACAGAGGGTAAAGGAGGTTAAAGAAAGCGAATGCCGTTATTACGCAAGTAAAAGGGAATACATAACCTGACGGATAAGGAAATACCCAACTCAAAAGAGTGCTGACTTTTAACTGGTGTTTACTGTTCCAAAAACAATCGGAGAAAATTTTGAATTATTATGGAAAAGATAGATAGAGAGCAATCTCTAATCGTAACTAATAAAGAAGATATAATCTGGAATGACATCAAGTGGAAAATACAGATTAACAATGTCCAAAGATTGAGAAACCGTATCTTTAGAACAACTACTGAACTAAGAAAAACCTTAGAAGTAAAAAGGAATCGTGGTCAGAGAAATCTACCACCACCTATTCAGGAACAATTGCTTAAAGCTAAGACACTGAAAAGAAAAATCAGAAATCTTCAAAAGTTATTAACCCGTAGTTTATCAAATATACTGGTATCAGTAAGAAAAATTACACAAATTAATAATGGTAAGAATACAGCAGGAGTAGATAAATTACTTATCACTACTCCTGAAAAGAGGGAAGAACTAATCAAAATAATTCAAGAACATTGGAGAAAAGGTTACACTCCCAAAGCCATTCTTCGCAAGTTTATACCCAAAAAGGATGGTAAAGTCAGACCACTAGGAATACCCACAGTATATGACCGTTGTATTCAAAGCATGGTAAGAAACTCATTAGAACCTTATTGGGAGGCTTACTTTGAAGGAATCAGTTACGGTTTTAGACCGTGCGGAAGTACTCATGATGCTATAGCTAAGATTTTTAATCTTGCAAGACCTCACAAAACAAAAAAATGGATTGTGGACGCTGACATTGAGAAATGTTTTGATAATATCGAACACAAAACATTACTAGAGGTTATCGGTAATTTTCCTTTTCGGGAATACATCGAAAAATGGCTCAAATGCGGAGTTATGAAAAATAACACGCTCGAAACATCAGCGATGGGTACACCTCAAGGGGGTGTTATTAGCCCTCTTTTGGCAAATATTGCTCTGCACGGTATGGAAGAACAACTTGGTGTCAAATATAACTATAGAGGGGAAATTAGTGGTAATCGGGCAATTGTTCGATATGCCGATGACTTTGTAATCTTCTGTGAAAGCAGACAAGATGCCGAAAAAGCCATAAAAGACCTAAAACCTTTTATGTGCAAAAGAGGTATAAGACTGTCAGAAGCGAAGACGAAAACTGTTCATATCACAGAAGGTTTTGACTTTCTAGGATATAACATCAGACAATACAAAGTAAATAACACCAAAACGGGTTACAAATGTCTCATTAAACCTTCCAGACAATCAATAAAAAACGTAAAATATAAAATCAAACAGATATTCAAAGAATGTCTAAGTAAACCTCTTGATTTATTAATTGGTAAAATCAACGAATTAGTAAGAGGATGGGGAAATTACTACCGAAATGCAGTAAGCAAGAAAGTCTTTAGTCATCTTGATAATTACATCTTTACAAGATGTGTTCGGTATGTTAGAAGAATGCACCCAAACAAAAACAAGAAGTTTACACAAAACAAATATTGGGGGAGATTCCAACCCAATAGGGATAACAAATGGGTTTTTGGCAATAAATCCAATGGTAATTTTATTACCAAATTCGCTTGGATTGATATAAAACGTCATGAACTCATAGAAAAAACCAATTCACCAGACAACCCAGAATTAAAAGAGTATTTCGACAAACGTAGAAAGAAACTGGACAAACTGGAATCCGAAAAATATAACGCAAAATGGAGGAAAGTAGCATTGCAACAAAACTTCATTTGTCCACACTGTAATCAGTCGTTATTTAATGGTGAATCAACGGAAATACATCACATCATCCCAAGAGCTTTAGGTGGAAGTAATTACACTAAAAACCTAGTAATACTGCATTATTACTGCCATAAGGCTCAACACAAAGTCGCTGTGAGGGCAACACAGAGACATAAAACGAACACACCAAAGGGGCAATACTCACATGAGAACGCAACAGAGGAACTGTTAAAAAACAAGCAACCAATACAACTTAGTTTATTTTAAGTAGTGTAAATGCTTGAGCCGTATGCTTGGAAACTTGCACGTACGGTTCTTAGGGGAGAAAAGGGAAGCAATTCCCTCTACTTACCCGACATCAAAAAACAAATTTCATTTCACCCAAAGTCGGAGATTTATTTTTATGAATGGAAATATTAGAGTAGGTAGTTTATTCGGTATCCCTTTTTATGTCAATCCTTCATGGTTTTTAGTACTAGGATTAATGACTTTAACCTATGGTACTGATTTAGCCTATCAAACTCAATTACCCGGCATTTTACCTTGGCTATTGGGTTTAATCACCTCATTACTTTTATTCTCTTCTGTTTTAGCCCATGAATTAGGTCATAGTTTTGTCGCCATGGCCCAAGGAATTGAAGTAAAATCTATCACTCTCTTTATTTTTGGTGGTTTAGCAGCTTTAGAAAAAGAATCCAAAACTCCCGAACAAGCCTTTTTAGTGGCCATCGCCGGTCCTTTAGTTAGTGTATTGTTATTTGTAATCTTCAGCTTGATTGGCGTTAATTTTTCCTTACCCCTTGCCTTAAGTTTGATAGTATCCTTACTCGCCACTATTAACTTAATTTTAGCAGTATTTAACATGATTCCAGGTTTACCCTTAGATGGTGGTAACGTTTTAAAAGCAATAGTTTGGAAAATCACTGGTAATCCCCAAAAAGGTGTTATCTTTGCTGGAATTGTCGGACAATTTTTCGGTTGGAGTGCAATAATTATTGGTGCATTAGGCACATTAAATGTCATTGGTTTTGGTAACTTTTGGACAGTATTTATTGGTTGGTTTTTACTCCAAAATGCTGGAAATGCCGCTCAATCAGCAAGAATGGAAGATAAACTCAATCATTATGTTGCAGCTGATGCAATTTTACCTGAAAGCCCCATTATTCAAGATAATTTAACCTTAAGAGAATTTGCCAATAATTACGTTATCGGTAAACAGCAATGGCGTAAATTCTTAGTTACCAATGAACAAGGTGTTTTAATCGGTGTCTTAAATACAGACGATTTACGCTCAGTCTCAACCATGGAATGGAATGATACTCATGTGTCAGATTTAATGAAATCGAAAGCCGAAGTTAAAACCGTTATTGATACCCTTTCTTTGTTAGAAGTAGTAAAATTATTAGAACAACAACAAGAACAAGAATTAACGGTAGTGAAAGAAGATGGTGTTGTACTCGGTTTAATCGAAAAACAAGGTATCATCAAATTTTTACAATCCAAAATTTCTCCAGCAGTAAGTTAAGCTAGGAATCATCAAAGTAAAATTGTGAGAGTGAGCTATGGAAAATGAGCAAGTAAATATTTTATACTCCTCCTCTCCTCTTTTTCTCCTCTCCTCCCAACTGATATTAATTGTTAATTGTTCATTGTTAATTGTAAGATCAGCTATTAATTAAGATTAACCATGGAAAATTTACGGATAACAGTGATCAACTATTATGAAATTCTAGGCGTAAGAATTGACGCTACACCAGAAGAAATCAAAAAAGAGTTTCGTCGTTTAGCCCGAAAGTATCATCCCGACATGAATCCAGGTGATAAAACTTCCGAAGAAAAATTTAAACAAATTAACGAAGCTTACGACACCCTCTCTGATAATAAAAAACGTCAGACTTATGATTTTGAGCTTTTTGGTAGCAGAAGTAAATTTGTTCGAGGACAAAATAACAAAAGTAATTCTGGTTTTCCCTTTACTCCCCCCAATATAGGCGATTTTTTAGGTAACATTAATTCTAATAACACTACCAGAATTAAAAGTAACCCTCAAAGAACTAGAGTAACTACAGGAGATTATACTCCCGGAAATATTAAAACACCCGTACCCCCTCGCTCTCAGCCTAAAGATATTGAAGCTAAATTAACTTTACCCTTAGAAAAGGCTTATGAGGGCGGTAAGGAGAGAATTAAATTAGAAGACGGGCGATCGCTCGAAGTTGAGATGCCTTCAGGAATGTATAATGGACAAAAAATTCGACTCAAAGGGCAAGGTATCAAAGGAGGAGATTTATATTTAAAAATATTGATTCAACCTCATGATTTTTTTAGTTTACAAGGTTCTGAGATTTCCTGCGAAATTCCTTTAACCCCTTCAGAAGCTATTGTTGGTGGTGCGATCGAAGTACCTACTATAGACGGCTTAGTCAAAATGAACGTACCGGCTGGGGTAAAATCAGGACAAAGACTCAAATTAGCCAATAAAGGCTATCCGAATATTCGAGGAGAAAGGGGAGATCAATTAGTAATAATACAAATAGTTATACCCGATCAAGTCAGTGATGAAGAAAAAAAATTATACGCACAAATACGAGAAATTGAGCAATTTAAACCTCGTCAAAATCTCATTAATTTTTATCAAGGGAAATAGTAACCCATCATAAATTTTGTCAAGAAAAGTTTACAATTATTTACAATAGTTAAATTTAGATTTTCTTTCTAATGAAATTACTCAATTATGATATTCTAGTGATTGTCAGTTAAGTTCTGAGAATTAACCAAAATGCAAGTTAACGATTTAGGCTTTGTTGCCACCCTTTTATTTGTGCTTGTGCCCACTGTTTTTCTCCTGATTTTATATATTCAAACTGGAAAAAACGAAGCCTAATAAACATATTTAAGAAAAAACAAGATAATCAATTATTAATATTGTTATCAAAAAATAAGGGTTTATTACTAGGAATTAAATCGATCATGATTTTTGTTTTACGTTAAGTAAAATGCCTAGTTTTAAGCCTTATTAACTTTTTAGTGGTTGCTGAATAAAAATGAATAGGTTTTGATGCTTTTCCTTAGGGGGTAATTTTTTCCCCTTTAAATTTCTTCTCCGTTAAAATTTCATTAATTTTGGGAATTAATCCTTTTTTGATAGCAGTTTTTCGGATTTCTTCAGCTTCCATGAATAAACCTTCTTCTTCAAATCCGGATATTGCTTCCTCATAAAGTTGGTTAATTTTAATCCATTCTTTTGCTAAATCTTGAGCTAATATTTCATTTTCATCTAATTTTTGAAAACCAGTTTCTCTCATCAATTCTAAAATTTTATGTTTATGCCACATATAAAAAGGGCTACCATCTTTAAGGGGAGTAGATTGAGCAAAACCTTCTAGTAAGGCTTTTTCAGTAGGTTTTCCCTCGTCATTTCTTAAACCTAATTCTTTAAGTTTTTTGCCCATTTTAATAGCTGATAATCCATATATTTTACCTAAATTTGTTAAATTAGACCAAATATCAGTAAATTTTTTATTTCTTTTTTTTGCCATAAATTTTAATTTGAAATTATATGTACAGCAGTGAAGTTCTTTATACCTGAGATGATCAAATACTAAAACTTAATCATAGCAAAGATTTGTCCATTCGCTTTTTCCTCCCTTCTTAATTAGGGTTTGCTGAATTAATCAGAAAGCTTTAAAATCAAGGGTTTAGACGTATTACATCAACAAAAAAGTGCAGAGTTTTCACCGATTTTATTCAAAAATTCCACATTTTTCTGATGATTTTCCCTGAAACTATAGCGTAACAAAAGATACTTGATAGAGTTAAGAATTACACTAAACACCTTGATTTATAATTATTTAACCTGATACCTAATACCTGATACCTAATACCTGATACCTAATACCTGATACCTAATACCTAACAGCTAATACCTAACAGCTAATACCTAACACCTATCCTCATCAAAAAACTATAAGGCAAACCTTAATTAAGATTTTATCATCAACTTCTCATTAAAAATTTCGCTTAACTGTTGAGGTTTATCAATTAAAAAATCTGGGTTATATTCAGCTAAAACATCTGCGGAATTAAATCCCCAAGTTACTGCTATTACTTTTATTTTGCTTTTTTGTGCCGCTTCAATATCACGAGTTTCATCACCAACGTAAAATATTGTATCAATTAATAATTGATGTTTTTTAATTAGTTTATTAATTACTTTATTTTTACCAAATAGTGTATTAGCAGAATAAATAAAATCAAAATAACACTCTAACTCATTATTTTTAAGAAAATCTAATACATTATTTTCCAGATTTGAAGTAACTATACCATGGGTAAAACCCTGTTTTTTAAGATTAATTAAAGCCTCTTTTATTCCCGAAAATGGCTTAAGATTTGCAATGTGTTGATTTAGTTCTTTTTTTACTCGTCTTAATAAAAATGGTATTTTATAGGCTGGAATTGGCGATTGCAAAAAAATATCTTTAGAACTTAATTTACTTAAACGAATCATCTCATCTTCGGTCACTTTCTCATAACCAAATTCATCAGCTAATTCATTAGCAATTTTTACCAATGTCAGACGACTATCAGCAAGAGTACCATCAAAATCAAATATCAAAACTTTTTCTATCATGAACAATTTTATTGTGAGGAAAATTTTAACTATAATTAAGGGAGTATAAAGGAAATCAAATTCTGTAAATATTTAAAAATATTTAGTTTTAAGTAGTAACGAATAACTATGGAATGTGCAAAACTTGTTTATAGACTATATGCTATAAAAAATATGCTATTAATTTATAAAAAGCTATGATAGATCGATTCTAATCGTGAATTTGACTTTCATTAATTTGACATTGAGCATTACGTTGCCACATTTTAGGTTTAATACGGCGTAATGCCGAACCTTGAAAACGTTGATTCCATTCAGCTTCCGTAATTTGTGCTAAATCTATTAATTTGGGATTAATATTAGCAGGATATGGCAAAAAATCAGGCACATCCGTTACTTTAGCAAATCTTTGATTCCAAGGGCAAACATCTTGACAAATGTCACAACCTGCTACCCAACGGTTTAATTTAGAAATAATTTCTGTGGGTAAATTTTCTTGACGATTTTCAATGGTATGATAGGCAATACAAAGATTAGCATTAACCACAAAAGGCTCAGTAATTGCCTGAGTAGGACAAGCATCTAAACACCTTGTACAAGTACCACAATGATTAGTATGAGGTTGATCTGGAATTAGCTCAATATTAGTTAAAATTTCTCCTAAAAATAGCCAACTACCATAATCTTTAGTAATTACATTAGCGTTTTTCCCTATCCAACCGATACCAGCTTGTTGTGCCCAAAATTTATCTTGAATAGGTCCAGTATCAACATAATATCTTACTTTGATTTGGTCATCTTTTCCCATTAACCAATGACATAAAGTTTTGAGTTTTTTTGTCATCACTTTATGATAATCTCTCCCCCAACCGTAGCGAGAAATTTTAGCAGTATCTGGGTCATCTGAATGTTGATCAGGAGTATAGTAATTTAAAGCAAGAGAAATAATCGATTTAGCTTCTTCCCAAGTTTCCTTAATGCCTTGCCGTTTAGGATTATTCATCCATGCCATTTGCGCATGATAACCTTTATCTAACCATTGTTGAAGACGTTGTTTATTTTGAGCTTGTTTATCCAAATCAATAGCAACGTTTGTGATACCCACTTTATGAAATCCAATATTTAAGGCTTGTTGTTTTATTTCTTCACTCACAAAAGATAGAGTTTTGTCATGGTTATTCATTCTATTTTATCTCTATTTAAACATAATTTCAGGAGAATTAGGATTTAAGCTCTTACGAAAATCACATTAAAAATCTTTTTTGATATACAAATTGTTAATTATTTATTGATTTTTCTATTTTCGAGTAAGATTACTATTGAGAGTTATCAAATTGATTAATTATGGATTTTTCAGGTCAAATTGCTAGTCTATTAAATGCTTCGGCTATTCTTCCAGAAGCTATCGTTATCGTTACCTTATTATTAGTTTTAATCATCGATTTAATTTTTGGGCGTAAATCTGTTCCATGGTTGCCTTATTTTGCCATTGCTGGTTTACTAGCCTCCGTTATCGCCTTATTCTATGGTTGGGATAATCCTAATCCTACCTCATTTTTAGGCTCTTTTACCTCTGATAATCTAAGTATCGTCTTTCGTGGCACTGTTGCTTTATCTACCGCTATCACTATTCTATTATCCATCGCCTATATTGAAAATACTGGAACATCTTTAGCCGAATTTGTCGGTATCCTTTTAACAGCAACTTTAGGCGGAATGCTTCTTTGTGGTGCTTCTGAATTAGTAATGATTTTTGTTTCCTTAGAAATGCTCAGTATCTCCTCTTATTTATTAACAGGATACATGAAACGAGATCCTCGCTCTAATGAAGCCGCATTGAAATATTTATTAATTGGGGCAGCTAGTTCAGCAATTTTCCTCTATGGTTCATCATTATTATATGGACTATCAGGAGGCGTGACCAATATTAATACCATTACTGCTACTTTACAAGCAGGAGAAGGTTTAGAATCTTTGGGTTTAGCCATTGCCTTAGTTTTCATGGTAGCAGGTATCGCTTTCAAAATTTCCGCTGTGCCTTTTCACCAGTGGACTCCTGATGTGTATGAAGGTTCACCTACTCCTGTAGTTGCTTTCTTATCCGTCGGCTCAAAAGCAGCCGGATTTGCGATCGCCATTAGATTATTTGTCACCGCATTTGCTTCTGTAACCGAAGAATGGCACTTTATTTTTACAGCTTTAGCAATTCTGAGTATGGTATTAGGAAACGTGGTAGCCTTAGCACAAACTAGCATGAAAAGGATGTTAGCATATTCTTCCATCGGTCAAGCAGGTTTTGTGATGATTGGCTTAGTCGCTGATACTCAAGCAGGTTACTCAAGTATGATATTTTACTTGTTTATCTACCTATTCATGAACTTAGGGGCATTTGCTTGTATCATTCTCTTTGCCTTAAGAACCGGTACAGATAAAATTAGCGATTATGCCGGATTATATCAAAAAGATCCCCTATTAACCCTCGGATTAAGCCTATGTTTGCTTTCTTTAGGCGGAATTCCTCCTTTAGCAGGATTTTTTGGCAAAATTTACATTTTTTGGGCTGGTTGGCAAGCTGGGCTTTATGGCTTAGTTTTAGTCGCTTTAATTACCAGTGTTATCTCCATTTACTATTATATTCGAGTGGTAAAAATGATGGTAGTTAAAGAACCATATGAAATGTCAGATATAGTTAAAAAATATCCACCCGTCCGTTGGAATATGCCCGGAATGCGTCCCATTCAAGTAGGTTTAGTCTTTTTACTCATCGCTACATCTTTATTGGGTATTTTATCTAACCCAGTGGTAACAATTGCCAATAAATCTGTTAGCAGTAGCTTAGTCTTAAAAGCATCTTTAGAAGCAAGAATTAATAATATTTCTGCTACTGAAATTAAAACAGTTTTATAAATAAATTTAAGGGGAATTAGCTAGGTTAAATACTACTAATTTCCATTAACTTTCATAAAATTTAACAACTCTTACTTTTGTCTCAGTAATAACAATATAATTATCTATTAATTATCAATTATAGTAATCACCGAACCAGTTATAAGAAATCAATTATTAGAAAAAAATCGAAGATACCATCCCTCTTGCTTTTTCTCTTTTCTCTTTTCCCTTTTACGATAAGATAATTCTCACAACTCATAACTGACTGCTGTATTTGAAAATGTTTTCTAAAAATATAATTATTCAAGCAGAAAAACTAACAGAATCCACCTCGATTAATCTTTTTCAGCAGATAAAATTTACATCTTTAAAAACACCTTTAATTGAAGATAATATTTTAACTAGCTATCTGAATAAAGGAGAAAAAGGAACACCTATTTTATTATTGCATGGTTTTGATAGCTCATTATTTGAATTTCGCCGTTTATTACCACTATTGAGTAAAAATCATCAAGTTTTTGCTTTAGATTTACTAGGTTTTGGTTTTACCGAACGTAAATTAACTATTAATTATTCATCAGAAAATATTAAGATTCATTTACAAGAATTTTGGGCAAAAATGATCCAAAAACCAGTAATTTTAATAGGGGCATCTATGGGAGGTGCAACGGCTATTGACTTTACTTTAAGTTATCCTGAAACCGTAGAAAAATTAATCTTATTAGACAGTGGAGGATTAATAAAACCACCGATTATGGGTAAATTTTTACTTCCACCATTAGACTATTTAGCAACAGAATTTTTAAGGAATTTAAAAGTTAGACAAAGTATTAGTAAAACAGCTTATTTTGATCCTCATTTTGCCAGTGAAGATGCTCTCCAATGTGCGGCTTTACATTTAGAATGTGATAATTGGAATAAAGCCTTAATTTCTTTTACCAAAAGTGGTGGTTATCGCTCTTTTTCGGCTGAATTAGATAATATTAAACAACCAACTTTAATTATTTGGGGTGAAAATGATAAAATTTTAGGCATACAATCCCCTAAGGAATTTCAACAAAAAATAGCTAAAAGTAAATTAATTTGGGTAAAAAATTGTGGTCATGTACCACACCTAGAATGCTCAGAGCTGACAGCTAATCATATTCTCGATTTTACCGATAACTGATACACTATAGAAAAATTAAATATTTTGTTACAATCAACCCAAACTAAATTATATATTGAATCAAAACCATGAGCAATAAACCTATCGTCATTTCTCCTTCCATTCTTTCTGCTGATTTTAGTCGCCTTGGGGAAGATATTAAAGCTGTAGATGAAGCAGGTGCAGATTGGATTCACGTTGACGTTATGGATGGACGTTTTGTACCTAATATTACCATTGGTCCTTTAATTGTACAAGCAATTCGTCCCTATACCAAAAAACCTTTAGATGTTCATTTAATGATAGTCGAACCTGAAAAATATGTTGCCGATTTTGCTAAGGCTGGGGCGGATATTATTTCTGTTCACGCTGAACATAATGCGTCACCTCACTTACATCGTACATTATGTCAAATTCGTGAGTTAGGGAAATTATCAGGTGTGGTGCTTAATCCTTCAACTCCTTTAGAATTAATTGATTATGTGATTGATGTTTGTGATTTAGTTTTAATCATGAGTGTTAACCCCGGCTTCGGTGGGCAAAGTTTCATTCCTTCCGTTGTGCCTAAAATCAAAGCCTTACGTCAGATGTGTGACGAACGTGGTTTAGATCCTTGGATTGAGGTTGACGGCGGTTTAAAACCTAACAATACATGGCAAGTTTTAGAAGCTGGTGCTAATGCTATTGTAGCCGGTTCAGCAGTCTTTAATGCTCCTGACTATGCACAAGCCATTGAAGCCATCCGTAACAGTAAACGCCCCGAAAAAGAGCTTTTAACTGTTAACAGATAGCTTATTATACTTCCTTATATCTACTTATTTTCAAAGGTTGACATTTACAAAAAA
>NZ_VRZC01000036.1 GCF_016743215.1 Geminocystis sp. GBBB08 | reverse complement strand
GTGGTGCGTCAATGATAATTAAATCATACTTACTTTTCATTTCTTCTATTAAATGTAGCATTTGTGATGAACCTATCAACACCACTGAATTTGATTGACTTTTACCTGCTAGTAAAATATCTAAATTTGGCATTACCGAAGTAATCGTTAATTCAGATAACTTACTTTTTGTTTGTAATAAATCACATAAATTCGAGGTTGTCTCAATGTAATTCCAAATTTTATTTTGCGCTGGTTTTCTTAAGTTTGCTTCAATTAATAATACTTTGACATCCAATTCCGAAAGGGCGATCGCCGTATTAGCTGCTATAATAGATTTTCCCTCTTCGGCAACGGCACTAGAAATAGTAATCACTTGTAAGGGTTGTTCCTCTGTCTTCATCAATTTAATCTTTGCACAAAGCGCTCGAAAATTCTCAGTAATGGCGGAAGATGGATTATCTCTAGTAGGAAGATTAGTAGAAATTTGATCTTTTTTGTGACGATAAAAGTCAGGAATTTTTCCCCATATAGGTTGTTTAAAATAATATTTTATTTCTTCACTATTTTTAATATTTATATCGAATTTATCTATAAAATAAGCTACTAAATAACCGGCTAAAATACCACCAGAAAAACCTTGGATTAAATAAAGAAATTTACTATCTATTGTTGGTTCTTTTGGTATCGATGCCAATTCCGTAGAACGAATATTCTCTTTGGTATTATTGATCGCTATTTGAGCATCTTGATAATTTTTAGTTAAGTTCTCTAATACATCATTTTTTGCTTTTAATTCTCTTTGTAGCTTTTGATATTCAACATCTAATTGTGGAAGAATCTCGACTCGTTTTTTATAAACTGCGATTAATTCTTTTAATGATTTTAATTGAGTTTCTAAACTTTCTATTTTTTTTTCTGTCGCATCATATTCTATTAAAAGATTACTTTGAGTTGTTCCGGGTTGATAAATACTGTTTAAATCTTTTGGTAAATTACCTTGTATATTTGTATTTTGAGCATAGTTTTTTAATTGTTCTTCTAAGGCAATTTTCTGTTGTTGTAAAGAAATTACTTGAGGATGTTGATCTCCAAAACGGAGTTTTTCTTGTTCTATTTTTGTTTGTATTTCTTGAATTTGTTGAATAATCGAATTAATCAGAGGAGATTCATTAACAAAACTAGAAGTGATAGCACTTTTTGAGTCAACCTGAAAAATTTGTTTGAGGGAATCTCGCCGAGATTTTTGAGAAACTAATTCAACTTCAAGATCAGCAATTTGGCGTTCCATTTGATTAATATTACTAATACTAGAAGTTGCTTCAGTACTAATATCTACAATATTATTTTTTTGTTTAAAATCTTTAAGTTTTTCTGCCGTTAATTCTAAAGATTTTTCAGTTTCAGGAATTTGTTTTTCCAAAAATTTAGTTAATTCCCTAGTTTGAGAAACTCTTTGATCTTTTTCTATTTCCAAATAATTTCTAATCCAAGCATTAACAATATCGGCTGCTTTTTTCGGATCTTCATCAGTAAAAGATAAATGAATTACATCACTATTGGGAGGATTAACTGCTACTAAATTTTCTACTAGTTTTTTATTATCTATTTCTAAGGGAAACGGTAAATCTAGTTTAACTTTTTCAGCAAAAGATTCTGATTTTATTAAAGCTAAATTATTATTTAATTGATTTTGATTTTGATTTTGATTTTGATTTTGATTTTGATTTTGTTCTGTTAAAGCAACTTCTTCTGGGATATTATCATTTTTTTGCTCAAAAATAATTGTCCCTGTGGCACGATAAAGAGGGATAGCTTTTTTTGATCTTTCATAACCTAAGAAGTAAAAGATTACTACAAATACCAAAGAAGCATAGAGCCATCTTTTTTGTGTTAGTTTAACATATATTAATAGCTCGTCCATAGTACTTATTAAGAATTAGACTTATTTTTAATTTGAGTTGTTGTTATTGTTGTCAAATAAATCCCAAGTTGTTTTAAACAGATTAACTGTCTCCAAAATTTGATTAAGAGGATTGACGGATGAGAATATCTTATCTGAAGCCACCGCTAAGGCTGAACGTTCTACAAATACAATATCATTATTAAGCAGAGGTGGGTTATTTTCTCCATTTAAAGGAGCCGAAAAATCCACTGGAATCAATTTCTCTGTTACTGTACCATTAGGATTAAGACGTACCAATTTAGCAACGTAATCGTTTGCTCGACGATTCTCAAAACCACCAGCTTGTAATATTGCTTGTTGTAAACTAACATTAGGGGATAATTCTTGTAACCCCGGAGTTTTAACTTCTCCTACCACACTTACATTGATACGGTTGGGAGAAAAACTAGCTATAGCTACCTTCCGCACTTCTTCATCATCTATAGCTTCCCCCGCCGGAATAAAAATACGATCGCCATTTTGGAGTAAAGCATCATCTCTAAATCTACCGGTTTGCAAAAATTCCCATAAATTGACTTTTAAAATTTGTTCTTGTCCTGATAATAAGGTACGACGAACTTCAATATTGCGAATATCAGCTTTTGCTGTTAATCCCCCGGCGGTTTTGATTGCCCTTGTAGCAGTGGGAATCCCCGCTAAACTCTGTTGATCTCGAATTACACTATTTGTTTGAAAGGTTAATCTATCATCTAAGTTATTTGATCTTACATCATCTCCGACTAAAGTATAAGGACCAGGACGATTTACTTCTCCGACTATACTCACGGTAATGGGAATACTTAAATTAGCAGAAAAATTAGCAGAAGCAACCCTTAATACTTCCACAGGATCTACTTCTTCTGCACTGGGAATGATAATGCGATCGCCATCTCGTAAAATAATGTTTTGAGATAAATCACCTTCTTGAAGAAAATTCCAAAAATTAACAGGAATAGTATATTCTTGACCTTTATAGCTGCGAATAACCCTAACTTGCCGAGTATCGGCTGAACCGTTAATACCATTAGCTAATTTTAAAGCGGTAATAAGACTAGGAAATTTTCTCCCTCTATCATTACCTGTACCCTCAAAAGGCACTGAATAAGAACCAGGAGTTCTAATGTCCCCTACAATCGCCACCATAACAGGACGAGGTGCGATTAAATTAACACTAATGATCGGATCTCGTAATAATCCTTTATTAACATAATAGTCACGAATTAAAGATTCTACTTCAACTAATGTCAATCCTGCTACAGAAATGCGATTAATTAAAGGTAAGTTAAGAGTACCATCCACTAAAACTTGATACTCTTTACTATATTCAGGGACATTAAAAATATCAAGGGCGATAACATCCCCCGCATCAAGGGTATAAGGGAATTCTTCTCGAAGATTAGTTTGTGGCGAAACAACATAATTATTCCTGTTATCAAAGTTATTAGGAGAAGATTGAGGGGGAGATAAAGGTTTTAATGGCTGTCTTTGACTCAACTCTTGGGCAAATGCCATGGGAGAAAAACTAATTAGAAAAAGAATAGATAATATTTTATCAAAAATAAATTTAAACATAATAAAATAGTTACAAAAATAGTTGTTAGCATTGTAGCTTAATTTTGAATAAGCCGGTAAGTAAAATTCACTAGGCTTTTTTGGGGGTAACAAGCAGGGCTGTTTCAAAGATTGATTATTCTCTATTGTTATCGTCATTTTCCATTGCTAAAGTCAATAATTGATCAACTAAATCAGGAAAATTTACTCCCGATGCTTCCCATAATTGAGGATACATACTTAAAGCAGTAAAACCGGGTAACGTATTAATTTCATTGATTAAAATTTCCTCTGTTTCAGGAATATAGAAAAAGTCAACCCTTGATAAACCTCTAGCATCAATAGCTTGAAAGGCTTGTATCGACATCTGCTGAATTTTATTAGCGATAGGTGTTGGAATATCTGCCGGAATGATCAAATTTGCTTTACCATCAGTATATTTAGTTTCATAATCATAGAAATCTGCATTATAGGTAATCTCACCAATAACAGAGGCTTTAGGGTGATCGTTACCTAACACTGCGCATTCTACTTCTCTAGCCTTAACTGCTGCTTCGATAATAACACGGCGATCAAGATTAGCCGCTTCATCTAAGGCTTTTTGTAATTCATTTCTTGTTCTTACTTTAGTAATGCCTACGGATGAGCCTAAATTGGCTGGTTTTACAAAACAAGGATAACCTAAAGTTTCCTCGATCTGATGGCATAATTTGGGAAAGCCACAAACACCACTTAAAATTTCGTCACGAGTAACAGCTAAATACTTGACTTGAGGTAAGCCAACTTGTGCAAAAGCATTTTTCATCGCAATTTTATCCATACCTACCGCCGAGCCAAGAACACCAGAACCGACAAAAGGAACTTGCATTAAAGTTAAGAATCCTTGTACTGTACCATCTTCACCGTTAGGCCCATGTAAAACAGGAAACCATACTTGAATATTATTACATTCATGGGGAAAATGCCATTGAGGGCTAGAATTTGTATTGTCATTGTCAGCGATACCACTGTTTAATACTTCTTTTGCCCTGTCGCCTCCTAACCAAACTCCTGACGGTTGAATATACATAGGAATAATCTCATATTTATCCTGATTTTTTCCTTGAGATAACCCTTTGGCGATCGCCTGTGCTGATTTGAGTGAAACTAGATGTTCTCCTGACTTGCCACCAAATAACAACCCAACGTTAACTTTACTCATAAAAATTAATGTTTTTTAATCAACATAAAAACTAAACATTAAATGTTACCTTATTTTGGCAATCCTATCATTAGACCTATTGGAAAATAAAATACTACATCAAATAAGCAGTTGGTTTTGCTTTGCCACCTTTGTAATTTAAAGATTTTACTTTCATGGTATAAAATAATATTTATGTATAGCATAAAGCTAAAACTAAATGATTGTACAATATGACTTTCATCATGTTTATTTTATAATTGAATATAGTTACCACTATACTTTATATAAATAAAAATATCTAAATTTATCTGTTAAATAATGCCAGAAAAACAAGAATTACCCGAAATATTAAGCCCTCGTTTATTTTTTCAAGGTAAAAAGTTTCAGTTTGAAGTAAACCAATTAAGATTGCCCAACGGCGCCCAAGGAGAATGGGAGTGTATCCGACATCCTGGGGGGGCGTTAGCAGTACCTATCACCAATGACGGTAAATTGGTTTTAGTGCGTCAATATCGTTTTGCCATAAAAAGTCGATTATTAGAGTTTCCTGCAGGTACAGTAGAAAAAGGAGAAAATCCAGAAACGACAATTAAGCGAGAAATTGAGGAAGAAACTGGTTATAGTGCTAAAAAATGGCGAAATTTGGGTAAATTTCCTCTCGCGCCCGGATATTCTGATGAATTTATTTATGCCTTTCTGGCACAAGAGTTAGAAAAACTTCCCCAACCTCCTCCCCAAGATGATGATGAAGATATTGAAGTTATATTAATTACTCCTGATGACTTTGAAAAATTAGTGATGACTGGTAATGAAATTGATGCCAAAACTATCACTAGCTATTTTTTAGCACGTCCTTTTATCTATAATGAAATTTAATAAAATCAATCACATAATCTAAACCTTCCCCAGTTTTAAGATTTGTCAAAACAAAAGGCTTATTATGGCGCATCTTTTGAGTATCTTTGATCATTACTTCTAAACTTGCCCCCACATAAGGTGCTAAATCAATTTTATTAATCACCAATAAATCAGATTTTGTAATACCGGGACCACCTTTTCTCGGTATTTTATCCCCTGCTGCTACATCAATGACATAAATAGTTAAATCAACCAATTCAGGGCTAAAAGTTGCTGCTAAATTATCTCCACCACTCTCCACAAAAACTAATTCTAAGTCGGTAAATAAAGATTCTAATTCTTCAATGGCTTCGATGTTAATAGAGGCATCTTCTCTGATAGCTGTATGAGGGCAACCTCCCGTTTCTACTCCTCTAATTCGATCAGCTGACAATGCTTGAGATTTAACTAAAAACTGTGCATCTTCTTGGGTATAAATATCGTTTGTCACTGCCCCTAAGGAATAATTTTCCCTCATGATTTTACATAAAGCGTCTAATAGTGCTGTCTTCCCTGATCCTACAGGTCCTGCTATACCAACTCGAAAACTACTCATGATAATTAATACTAAAAATTAGGAATTGCGAATGAGTAAAAGGTTTAAATCTCTTGTGAAAAATTAAAAATATCGTTTTTTCGTTAAATTATAGCAGTCCTAAATAGGTTGTGGTAAATTAAATAGTAGTTAATAACTCTCAAACTCAAGTTATTTCTAAATTCTAAATTCTTCGGGCAATAGGCAATGGGCAATGGGCAATAGGCAATGGGCAATAGGATTGCTATAGTTCTTCAGTTATTAAAATAACAGATTATGAGAAAATAAAAATAATATTAGTATTGTAAATAAGATGACAGAAAATTTAAAAAGTAAAGCTATTACTCAAGGAATACAACGATCACCTAATCGTGCTATGCTTAGAGCCGTAGGTTTTGGGGATAACGATTTTACCAAGCCTATTGTCGGCGTTGCCAATGGTTATAGTACGATAACTCCCTGTAATATGGGCTTAAATGAATTGGCTTTAAAAGCCGAAGCCAGTATAAAAAAAGCGGGAGGAATGCCTCAAATGTTCGGTACTATTACTATTAGTGATGGTATTTCTATGGGTACAGAAGGCATGAAATACTCTTTAGTTTCCAGAGATGTCATCGCTGATTCCATCGAGACCGCTTGTACTGGTCAAAGTATGGATGGTGTAATCGCTATTGGTGGTTGTGATAAAAATATGCCAGGGGCGATGATTGCTATTGCTCGAATGAATATACCCGGAATTTTCGTCTATGGTGGTACTATTAAACCAGGTCATCATAACGGTAAAGATTTAACCGTTGTTAGTTCTTTTGAAGCCGTTGGACAATATAGTGCTGGTAAAATTGACGAAACTGAATTAACTGCCATTGAGAAAAATGCTTGTAATGGGTCAGGATCATGTGGCGGAATGTTTACGGCTAATACTATGTCATCGGCATTTGAAGCTATGGGTATGAGTTTGCCTTATTCTTCGACTATGGCAGCAGAAGACGCAGAAAAAGTAGAAAGCACAGAAAAATCAGCCGATGTTTTAGTAGAAGCCATTCGTCAACAAATTTTACCTAGTCAAATCCTTACCCGTAAAGCCTTTGAAAATGCTATCTCTGTCATCATGGCTGTAGGAGGTTCTACTAATGCTGTATTGCATTTACTGGCGATCGCTAATACCATTGGAGTTGAATTAACCTTAGATGACTTTGAAAACATCCGTCAAAAAGTTCCCGTTATTTGTGACTTAAAACCATCAGGACGTTATGTTACTGTTGATTTACACAACGCTGGTGGAATACCTCAAGTTATGAAAATGTTGTTAGTTAACGGCTTATTACATGGTGATGCGTTAACCATTACGGGTAAAACTGTTGCAGAAGTTTTAGCAGAGATTCCCGAAAATCCTCCGACAAATCAAGATATAATTCGTCCATGGAATAATCCTCTATATAAAGAAGGACATTTAGCTATTCTAAAGGGTAATTTAGCTAGTGAAGGAGCAGTTGCCAAAATTAGTGGCGTTAAAAACCCAAAAATAACAGGCCCAGCAAGGGTTTTTGAATCAGAAGAAGAATGTTTAGCCGCCATTTTAGACGGTAAAATTCAAGCTGGAGATGTGGTAATTGTACGTTATGAAGGGCCTGTAGGTGGACCGGGTATGCGTGAAATGTTAGCCCCCACTTCCGCTATCATTGGTGCTGGTTTAGGGGATAAAGTAGGTTTAATTACCGATGGACGTTTTTCCGGTGGAACTTATGGTTTAGTAGTAGGCCATGTTGCACCAGAAGCGGCAGTTGGTGGTAATATTGCTTTAGTTAAAGAAGGGGATAGTATAACCATTGATGCCCATGAAAAACTATTACAAATCAACATTTCAGAGGTAGAATTAGCCCAACGTCGAAGCCAATGGCAACCTCCTCAACCTCGTTACCGTCGGGGAGTTTTAGGTAAATATGCAAAATTAGTATCTTCTAGTAGTTTAGGTGCAGTCACAGATTTAAACTTATTTAACTAGAGGTTGCGTCAAAAACTGTTTTGGTGAGGATAGAAAATAGGCAATATTTTTAATGGTTTTTATCCTTATTAAAATTCCTGGGTGATAATTTGCTCTAATGCCGGTTTAAGATTTGGATAACGAAAATTATAGTTCATTACTTCCATTGTTTTTTGGGGTAACACTTTTTGTCCTTCTAAAACTACTTTTGCTCCATCACCCAAGAGTAATTCTAAAGCAAAACCCGGCACCGGAAGCCATGAGGGGCGTTTGATTACTCTTCCTAAAGTTTCACATAATTGATTCATGGTAACAGGATAAGGTGCAGTGGCGTTAAAAATACCATTAATATTACTATCATTCAGAGCTTGAATAATCATCTCTATCACGTCATCTCGATGAATCCATGAAAACCACTGTTTACCATCACCAATAGGACCTCCGGCAAAGAGTTTAAAAGGTGGTATCATTTTAGCTAAAGCTCCTCCATTACCTAAAACTATCCCAAAACGAAAAATTACTAATCTAACTCCCGTTTCTTTTACTTTTGCCGCTTCAGTTTCCCATGCTTGACAAACTTGAGCTAAAAAATCTTTTCCCCCAGGACTAATTTCTGTATAAGTTTCAGTTTCACTTGTACCGTAAAACCCAATAGCTCCAGCATTAATTAATATTTGAGGTTTTTGACTAGATTTGGCGATCGCCTCTACAATAAATCTAGTGCCTAACTGCCTACTATCAAGAATTTCCTGTTTATAAGAATCACTCCACCTTTCGGCAATGGGGGCACCGGCAAGGTTAATAACAGCATTGCAACCGTTAATTTTATTTTGCCAATTACCTGATTGTTTCGGAGTATAATTGACAAACTCTAAATTAGGGTAAATACTGGGAGAAAATACTGATTTAGCTTGATCAACATTACCGGTTAAGATGATAATTTGATTGTCTTGGGCTAATTTTTCGACTAATTTTTTACCGATAAAACCGGTTGCACCAGTAACAACTATTTTCATTAATTTTTGATATTTTATAATTATCTTATCGTTAATAAATTAGCATAAATGGTTAAGATGATTTTTGTGCTTTTTTCTCAAGTTTAGTAAAACTTAATTTTGTTTATAATTTGAAAAATAGCTAGTATAATTGTATTGATACTTAAAATTAAATTATTCTTTTTAGATTATGACCATTAAACCATTAGTATTAATCAGTGACTTTGTAACGACAGATCATGGAAAATACATCGTTAAAGTTTCAATATATAGTGATGGTACTATTTTAGGTTCAGCATTAGCTGGAGAAGATACAGTAGAAAAAGCTGAAGATTCTGCTAGAAAAAGGGCGATCGCATTGGTTAATAAGATGTTAAATATAAACGTAGTTGAAACCCCTGCTCAAATTAGCGATGTTAAATCTTCTCCTAAAATATCAAATGTTGATGTTTCTTTAAAGACTCAATCCCCTAAAAAAGAGGCCACAAAGATAAAAACCAGTGTAAAATCAATTAAAACGGAAGAAAAACTCATCTCACCAAATTATATTGATGTAGGAGAAAAGAATACTCCTTCCCCGCCAGAAGATGAGGCGAATATGACAATAAATGATGATGAAATTTCTCTTGATAATTTGACCAATAACGATGATTATAAAGAAGAAAATTCCTCTGAACTTTTCCTAAATATTAAATCTCCAGAAAATGCGGAAACATTGAATCTGTTTGAAAGCAAATCAATTAAAGAAAATAATGATCATTCTCAAGATAATTTCGACAATAACTTAATTTTATTTCCGATGGAATCACAAGAAGAAAATTCTTCCTCAGAAACAACTTTATCTTTAGCTGACTTAGGTGATACCATAGATTTTTCGCAAATTATAGATCAAACTAGCATTGAAATGAAGCGGTTAGAATGGACACAAGATCAAGGTAAAAAATACCTTCTGGAAACTTATGGCAAAAAATCTCGTCATTTATTATCAGATGAAGAATTAATTGAATTTTTACAATATCTTAAAACTCAATAGATTAATATCTCCATTCTATTTTTGATGAGTTATATTATTAAACTAAAATCATTAATTTTTATCTAAGTTAAAAAAATTATCCCTAAATTGAAATCTCCTTTTTCAACGGATATTTAAGAGAATCAGCTTTATCTTTTGTGGTATTAAAGTTTTCTAGCATAACTGAAGATAATTGCTATATTCCTTTGCTATCATTAAAATCTGTACCGCTAAAATTATGATTATGAAAAAAAATACTCCTATTTTAAATTCTAAATTACCTCGTTTTCGGTTACATTTATTGTTAGGATTGAGCAGTTTTTTAGTATCTCCTTTCATTACTTTATTCACAGGTCAGAGTGCTATTGTATCAGCTAATACAGAAATAATAGTTGATCCTTATAACGATTCAAACTTTGAACCATTGCCAATTAACGGAGAATCAATTAAAACTAATTCATCTAATAAAAATAAACTACTACCAACGGGAAATCAAAATAACACCATAGGAGAAATATTAATTAAAGGAAATCCAACTCCTCAACCTCCTGCCGTTGTTTCAGGAAATTTAATTAAATCTAATCAAACGTTACCACAAATTCCACCTTTATCAGAACCTTACCGTAAGCCGAATATAAATAACGAGATTAATCAAAATTCACCAGATAATGAAAAAATACAAGGAAAAATAACTACTGTATCCGACTCAATATCACCTTTTGATCAAACTCCTAACGATAATCAACCGAATTTATTAGAGACAAAAACAATCAAACCTTCTAATAATATCAACACAACTCCAAGATCGATCAATTTAAGTCCGAATGCTTTTTCCTCTCCCAATAATAACCCCAATAATGATGAAAATATTAACACATCTTCTCCTCAACAAACTACTCCCAACTTAGGTAGAAGAAGAAGTTTAAATGAAATTTTAGTTTTCTCTACACCACCTGAAAATAATTTTAATACTTCAACTGTCACAGCTACCACTTCTATAAATCAAGCATCATCTTTAAGTATAACTAATAACAGTATTCATAAAGTTTTAGTAAAGATCAATAATTCAGCACAAGAATCTCAAGTAAGATCTCTTTATCCTGAAGCCTTTCGTACAAATTTAAGAGGAGAACAAATGTTGCAAGTGGGTGTTTTTACTCATTCAGATACAGCCCAAGGGGTATCTAATTCTTTAAAAAATATTGGTTTAAACGCAGTAATAATTAAAAATTAGGATTTTATAATTAGGGGTTGCCTCATAGTTTTTTGGTGAGGGTAGGAGTTGCGGAGTTACGGAATCAGGAATAGTTAACTTAGATACGTCTCATTTAATTTCAATGCAGGGCAAAAAGAAAAACAGAAAAAATAACTCAAGATTTAGTAAATCAAACTGATTGAAAAACAGATAATTAACAAGAGTCATTCCTCAAAATTATAAACTCTGTCGCTTATTACTTATTACTTATTACTTTTTATTTAATGATGATGATGCTCATGACTATGATGATGATGCCCATGACTATGACTACCTTTAGCAAGACTAGGATTAATTACCATTGCTGATTCTGTTAGTAAAGATTCAATCAATGGATTTGCCCATTCTGCTGCCATAGCACAAAATTCATCGTTATCATTAACGCACTCCATTTGTACATAGTTGACACTCGGATATTTTTTTTGTAAACCTTCGATAATATGCTCAACGTCTAACAAAGTTTCGTGATTCTCAGTAGCGAAGCCTATCGGCATAAATACTAAGGCTTTTGCCCCTAATTCGATCAAATTTCTACCTGCTAATTCAGCATTAGGTTGAGTCCATTTTATCAATGGTGTTTGATGGTTTAACCAACCGACAGAAATTAAAGGGAAACGATTAATCAGTTTTTCTCTGACTAAATCATATAATTTTTGGCTTTCATCAATACCAGAGGTAAAACCTTTAGCCTCATGAGGACAACCGTGATTCATTAAAACTATACCAATTTGAGACGGTAAATAAGCCGAACTTAAACGGTGATTTATTTCTTTTTCCACCAATTTTGCTAATAAATCAATATATTTCGGTTCATTATAAAAAGAAGGTAGATAAGCCATCGATTTAATCCAATGTTCTTCTAAATTCTCTGTTTTAGCTAAGGCTTGGTTAACTTGTTCTACGGCTATACCACTGGTAAAAATAGAATCTACTACTAATAAAGGATAAATCAATATTTTATCAAAACCTTCTCCTTGAATTTGCTTTAATACTTGATGAGGTAAATACGGCGCACAAAAATTGAAGGCTTTAAATACTTTAACTCGATCGCCCCATGTATGTCTAAGATGATGTTCTATATTATGGCGTTGATGCTCAAAAATACCATTATGAGGAGAGATAAAATTACCGTGTTGATGACTCCATTCATGTAAATCAAACATTGCCAATAATTTAGCAATGGGAGGATATATCCACGTTGGCACAGGGGCAAATTTTGCCGTTAAAAGATTCAAAGCCTGTTCGTTATAATTAGCAAAGTCTTCATAACTTTCTACTTCCCCGTATCCCATTAATAATACGGCTACTTTATCGTGGGAATTTTCTGAGGAGTTGGTATCGATGATTCTTTCTGAAGTTGCAACCACAATTGTTTCCTTAATTAACTAACTGTTCTTTATATCCATTATAGGGGGATATTTTATAACAATTAACAGTTCACAATCGAGAAAATTAATCATTGATAGTTGACAATTAAATTTCTTTTAATTCCTCACTCCTAACTCTTAATTACCAAGAGTTGGTATGATTGATTAATTATTATTTAATATTTCTTAATGTCTATAATTTTCATTTATTGTAATTAACACCATGATTAACTCTAAAACCCTAAGTTTAGCCAAAAACCTTGATAAATTGTTATTTTTAGTAGCTATTCTTTTTACCACTCCTATTTCCGCTGAAAATCTGCCTTTAGCATCTGATCTTAAGCCTATATCTTCTCCTTCGATTACAACTACCCCTATTCAACAAGCATCTTTACCTTTTAATCGCCCTTCTCAAAAAGAAATTGAGCAAATGAAACGAGAGTTAGAGGATTTAATTCATCGTGTGGAAAGTACTTTAATTACAGTAGAAGCAAAACAAGTTCGATATAATACTCCGATGACTGCGGTTGCTGATTATATGCTGAAAAATCCTCCTAAATCAAATGTAACAAATAAAGAAAATAAAAGTAATCAAAGTTTTAGTAACAATAAAGCCTCAGAAGCCATTGCTAATGCTCGACAAGTACTTCAAGATTTTCCCACTTTAGCCTTACAAAATTATAGTCAAGCTCGACAAATATGGTTAGATGCCCGTCGTAATTTATGGGATAGTTATCCTGTCGATCGCCATTTTGCTCAACCAGAAGTAAGAGCCATGTGGGTAGATAGAGGTACAATTGTCAAAGCTAAGTCAAAACAAGATCTTGCCCCTTTATTCGATCGCATGGCAGAATCAGGAATTAATACAGTATTTTTGGAGACTGTTAACTCTAGTTATCCTATTTATCCTAGCAGAGTAGCACCAGAGCAAAACCCCATGACAAAAGGATGGGATCCCCTGCAAGCCTCCATTGAATTAGCCCATGAAAGGGGCATGGAATTACACGCTTGGGCGTGGATTTTTGCGGCGGCAAATCAAGGGCATAATCGTATTTTAGGACAACCTGAAAATTATTTAGGTCCTGTATTGTCTCGTAATCCTAGTTGGGTTTTAAAAGATCAAAATGGTGCAGTATTTAATCGTACTCCGGGCTTTAAAAAAGCATTTTTTGATCCAGCAAATCCCCAAGTCAGAAATTATCTATTAGCTTTATTAGAAGAAATTGCGACTAATTATGATGTAGATGGTATTCAATTAGACTATATTCGTTATCCTTTTCAAGATGGAATTACTAAGCAACAATTTGGTTACACTAATGTCAGTCAAGAATTATTTAAACAAACCTATGGTATTGATCCTAAAAATATTAAACCTTCTTCTCCCCTATGGAGTCAATGGACTGGTTTTCGCATTCGTCAAATCACCAGTTTTGTGTCAGAAAGTTCACAGCGACTCAAAGCTAAACGTCCTAATTTAGTGATCTCTACTGCCGTATTTCCTATCGAACGACGTGAGCGTTTATCTGTGTTGCAACAAAATTGGGAAGATTGGATTGATCAAGGTTATGTGGATATGATGTTATTAATGACTTATGCCCTACATACTGGTAGTTTTGAAGATCGCACTAAATCTGTATATGAATTTTCTGCTAAAAATTCTAGTTTAATTATCCCCGGTATTCGTTTACTAAATGTACCCAATGCCGAAGCCTTTGATCAAATGCAATCAGTTCGTAATATGCCTTCTGGGGGTTTTGCCTTATTTGCCGCCGAGAATTTTAATCCGGCTTTAGGCACAATGTTCAAACAAACTCAAGGTAACTCAACTGAAATGAAAGAACCTTTACCCCATCGTCAACCATTTCAAAGCGCCGTTTCTCGTTATGAGGCGTTACAAAAAGAATGGAATTTTATGTTATTAAATCATCAAATGACTATTGATCCTCGTTTTCTGAAAGAATGGTCACAACAAGCTGATCAATTAGGCGATCGCCTCAAAAATTTAGCGCAAAATCCCACTTCTAATAATTTAATCATAGCGCAAAAAGAACTATCTTCCCTCAAAATGAAATTACCTAATTATTTAGGAAAATATAAACAACAACAACCCTTACAATTAGATACCTGGATGAATCGCCTAATCACTCTTGAAAATTTACTACAATACGGAGAAAGAACCATTATTGCTAATCAAATTAAAAACAATAATATTTCCACTATAAAATAGAAGTGGCTCAATAAATCTAAAGCTCTTAAATTAGTGCTAGGAAAGCATCTAGGTTTACTGATGAGGATACTTGACACCAACTTAAGTTAAGTCTCAGACTCAAGTTTCCCTAAAAGACGAATTAAACGAGTTTTATCAAGTACTCTTATTTGATAACATAAAGCTACAGAATCTTCGGCTAATCCTCCATTACCTTTCTCAATTTTCAGACAAATAGGCAAACTAGCTCGACTTTGATTAGTTGTTAGAGGTATCGTTATAACTGTAGTAGAAAAACGAGAAACAACTTCATTCTGAAAAATTATAACAGGACGAATCCCCGCTTGTTCAGAATCTTTAGTGGGATTAAGATTCCCTAACCATATTTCACCACGTTGCAGAGAATTACTTTCAGTCATATACTCTCTCCCTGATTCAACATATTGAGATAATCACTCATCAAGTTAAATCAGTGATACCCAATGGGGGATTGAGTCAAGATAAGGAGTAACAACGGGCTTAAGCCCTTTGCGTTCTTAAGAATTAATAAAAAATGTAAGTTTAATGCGTCTTAGCTTACCATAGAAGTGAATGTTGTTGATAACGATTATCGTTAAAAATTTGATAATTAAAATTAATATTATTTATTGTTAAATTTTTGGCTATTTGTTCGTGATAATAACTTATTTTTTGCATTATTTTTTGAGTTTTAAATAATTGCTGAGTAATAGAAATTTTGTCATCAATATATTCTAAATTTTGATAACTTTCACGAATTTTTTTTACTCCCGGTGCGAATTGTAAAAAAGGAGATTGAGGACAATTTTCCTCTAACCATAAAATTAATTGATAAGCTAAATCAAAATCGGTACTATTATCATTTAAAAAAGTTTTTCTATAGTTGAGACAAGATAATAATAATTTTTCAACTCTAGATGTGTCTTGATTATTAAAAATGTATTTTATTCCCCCAAGACTACGATATAAATACCATGCTTTTATATCCTCAATTTCAGCTAGTGGGCTTTGGGTAGTGCGATTGTCAGGATAATTCCAAAAAATACCCCAAACATTATCCACTAATTCATAATGGATATGAGGTAAAACTCTATTTTTAAATTCCGTATCTCCGGCGCCTCGAAAATTCTCATCATAAAAACCGAAACGATAATGCAGATTTTTTCGATATAATCCTCCCACATAAGTTAAATAGCAGGTGTCAAGGTAAACTAAATCTTGAGTAAAATTACGGCGGTTATACCCCATCAAATCTCGAAGCCAGTTACCCTTTTCGTCAACTTCTGTTACCAAACTATGACCGACTACCCAATCTAAGTTATGATTTTGATCAAGTTTAGCCGCTAAAATTTCTAAACCATCAGCAGTTATCATTTCGTCAACACCCAAAAAAGTTATGTAAGGAGATTGAGATAAGAGAATGCCTCGATTCCATGCACTTTGGATAGTTTCCCTTTCCTCACTTCTAGCGTAAACAATGGGTAAATTTAAAGTTGGTAAAAGTTGTTGAAAAACTCCGTATTCTTGTTGGCGTGAACCACTATCAATTAAGATTATTTCAGCTTCTTGTTTTTGACATATAGTTTGTTGGGCTAAAACTGACAAAAAACGCCCGATTTTACTTTCTGCATTATATAACGAAACGATGATTGAAACTCGATAATTTTTCTTTTGGCGATAATCTTTAATAAATTCGTAGGATTTTTCTTGATAATTAAGCAGATGTTGATAATTATTTAACAGATATTGATAAATTAATTGAGGAGAATTTTTATCCCATGAATAGAGTAACTTTAGCAAAGATGACTCTTCGGAAAAATTATGATTATTTAAAATTTGACTAACAGTTTCTAGTTGATGAAATTTATCTTGATTAAGAAGACGAATAATTCTTATATCATAAGTAGCTGATAATAAATAATTACCCCTAATTTTTTCAAGTCGAGTAATTTCTTGCCAAATTTTTAGACGATTTATATAATATCCAGTTTTGAGTTTATTAACTTTTTCATCAGAGGAAGATTTAAGGGGATGACTTAGATTTTTAAATTGGTTAATTTTCTCGTCAATTTCTGTTGCTGATGTTTCTGACAAATTAAAAATCCTCTTATATTCGGAGGAAAAGAAGATACTCTTAATTAATTGACTCGTGACAATATTTTTTCTCTCTTTAACTTTTAATTTTATCTCATCTATGGTACTTTTTCCTTGATTAACTATCTCTTTAGTGATTTGAATAAGTTGCAATTTTCCCCAATATTGTCTTTTGTGGCAATAACTAATTAACTCATTATACCATTGAGCAGATTTTTTGCTAATTTCTTCCTCAAAATTACTAGATTGATTATAAATATCAACTAAAGTTAATTCTTCTTGATTAATTTCACGAGAAAAGTTAATAATTTTTTCCTGTAAATTAAGACGATAATTGTCATAGTTGTTTAAAAGTTCAACAATTTTTGGTAAACAGGCATAAAAGTTATCCACATCTAATTTAATAAAAGGTATATCAGGAAAATTATCTTCTAAAAAACGACAAACTCCCGCATTTTTACTAATTATAGTTGGGCAACCTGCTAATAATGATTCTAAAGCAACTAAATTTAAAGTATCAAATCGGGAAGGTAAAACTGTTATAGAATTGAGAGCAAAACTTTCTTGCAATTCAGCAGGATTCATCGATGATAATATATTTATTTGACTCAGACGTAAAGCTAACATTTCTTGTAAATAAAATTCTCCTGTTTTCCTGTCTAAGGTTTCCGTATTACCACCAATGATATTAGCTTGATTATAAAGATTTTTAGGTAAAAAACTAACTAAATTAACAAAAATATCGACACCTTTTCCTTTTTCTTTTCTGCCAATAAAATTTAAACTGGGTTTTGTTATCGATGGTTTGTAATTGACTTTTGGAGTAAAATTAAGAAAATTTAAAGGAGAGAAATAATAGTTAGAAAGAAGGCTTCTTTTTTGCCACCACTCCAGATATTTTTTACTAATACCGTAACGAATATCCGCAATTTTATATTGTAAATTTTCAACAAATTCTAAATTATCAATATATTCCTTATTTATTACCCAATCATGTCTTAAACTTTGAGAAACAATACCGTGTAAAGAAATAACTATTTTCTCGAATTTTACTTGATGATAACTCAAAGCTGAAGCTAAAAAAAGTCCATATTGTTCATAATCAGGATAATCAATTATATCAAAATCAAAACCTTTTACTGAATAACCAATATTACTAGAAATTAAAAAAGGGCGAACAATTTTTTCTAAGGGTAAAATAGATTTTAAACCCTTTAAATCTGATTTAACATATTGCTGTTTATAGAGAAACACTTGGGCATTTTTAGGACGAAAATGATTAACTTTTTCATCAATTATCAAATAATAAAATTCAATGTTAGGATTCCTTTCGATAAGATTACGATAAAATGTTTGCCCTCCTCCAATTTTGTGGAATAAGTCAAATTCAGCGATTAAAACTTTCATAGTAAAAAAATTATTGATAAATTGAGAATATAATTGATAATTAAGTGATCAACTTTTCCTAAAAATATATAATATTTTTGGTTAAATATTTTTAATTGGTTTGTAGTAAGGGATTTATCCCTCAATTTTCCTAATTATGATCAATGTTTAATATATAAAATAGGCTTTATTAAAATTAATATATTTACAGTGACAGGAAAAACCATAATCAGGGAAAACTAAGAAAACTCTATAATAAAAAACAAAACCATCTAAATCTAGTATGAATAAGGGTGATTTATCAAAAGAAAAACTATTAGTTCAACGTTACCAACTAAAAGAGGTAATCGGAGAGGGTGCAATGGGTATTGTATATCGGGCAGAAGATATTGCTACTAAAAGGCAAAATGTCGCCATTAAAATCCTCTCCCGTGCCTTAGATGACATAAAAATGATTAAAAAGTTTCAACGTGAAGCAACCATAAGTGCTTTACTTTCTGAGAGAAGTGAAAATATTGTCAAAGTTACTGATTATGGTTTGGATGAAAATCAAGTGCCTTTTTATGTGATGGAATATCTTAATGGTGAGAATCTCGGTGATATTATTGATATTCATGATATATCCTTGACTCAATTTCTGGAATTAGCTCGTCAAATTTGTCGTGCGATGGAAACCGCTCATAACGGTATTTTTTTTGAAGGGGAAATTTGCCCTGTTATTCATCGAGATCTCAAGCCTAGTAATATTTTTGTTATAGAAACAGAGACAGGAAAACAACAGATTAAAGTATTAGATTTTGGGATTGCCAAATTAGTTAAAGATGACAACAAGAAAGAAGAAAACTTCATGGGTACTCCTAGGTATTGTTCGCCAGAGCAACTACAAGGAAACGACTTAGATAACCGCTCGGATATATATAGTTTAGGCATGGTGATGTATTTAATGTTGAGTAAAAAATATCCTTGGAATTTAGAAATAGACTCTTCTGGTGAGTGGTATAAAGCACATACAGAAAAAATACCAGCTAATTTTTCTCCTGAATTAAATATTCCTATAGACTTAGAAAAATTAATTTTACGTTGTCTGGAAAAATCTCCTATTAATCGTCCTCAAAGTGTGGGTGAAATCATCCAAAAGTTAGAATTTATTGTTCGACAAATAAATCTAAATAATAAAAATATTTCATCTAATTTTTTTGCAGCAAATGAATTTGAAAATCAATCAAAATTAACATTAGATAAATTTTTATTACAGAGTAAATGGGCTAAAAATAAACCCATTCAAAAGATTGTTTATCCTCGCATAATTACCTATGAAACAAACATTTTACCAACTATTTGCACTATGTTAGAGAAAGAAGATATTAAAAAAAGAAAAAATAATATTCGTTACAATCAATTTTTATTTCAAAGTTATCCTCATCCTATGATTTTATGGTTAACAGTATTATATAGCCATGAAAATGGTGCTCGTTGGCTACCTTGTTATTTAGATTTAAAAAGTAATATTGGTCAACAAGTTGTTAATCTATTAAGTGATTCTAAAGAATATTTTTTACTTTTTTTTAGTCTTGAAAAACCTCAAAACTGTCAAGATTTTTTATCTTTTAAAGTCATGCTTAAACAACGAACAAATTTAAAACAATGGGCTTCTGTTAGTAGTATGATAAGCGTAAAACATAATGAAGAGGCAATTGTTAGTAGAAAAAAACTTAAACAGGATTTAGAGGAATTAAAACCAAAAATTATTTTAGAAATAGAAAAAAGTAATACTCAAGAGTTGCACTTTTAAATAAATCCTGATCATGGATACAATAATAAAACTACCAATAATTAAAACAAAAAAATTAAATTACTTACCATAAAATCATGAATTTAACAGAAATAATTAAACAAGACTATCAACAATTTCCTGAAAATCAAACTTATAGTATTTATGATGAAAATGTACATTTTAAAGATCCTATTTATAACTTTTATGGCTTAAAAAAATATCAAAAAATGATTGCTTTTCTCAAAAAATGGTTTAATAATTTACATTTAGAACTACATGAAATTAAACACAATAACAATCAAATAGATACCCGTTGGACAATGTCATGGAATAGCCCTTTACCTTGGCAACCTTTTATCTGTGTTTCTGGTAGAAGTGAGTTAAAATTGAAAGATAACCTAATTATCGGTCATTATGATTATTGGGACGGAACTTTTTGGGATATGATTAAGCAACATTTTATCATCAAAAAAAGTTAAATAACAACAACTTATTAATTAGTAATAAACAGCTTCCATAAAACATGAATAATAATTTTAAAAATATTCAAAATAATAATAACAAAAATAATTTAGATCAAGAAAAATATGCCTATTTAAAAGCTGAAGCCGAAGCTCCTTATAAGGGATTAAGAAAATTTATTTATTTTGGTATTGGTGCATCAGGAGCTATCGGTGCTTTTATTTTTTTTATCCAAATAATTGCTGGAAAAAATGTTACTAATAATATTCCTAATTTATTAATTCAATTAGGAGTAATTACCCTGATGATTTTATTATTTCGTTGGGAAAATCGGCAAAATACTTGAGTGAACTATAAAATTATTGATGAGGAGAAGTAACAAGTAATAAATAATAAGTAATAATTAATTATTATGGAATAACTATCTTAATTCCTCATTCCTAAAAGCACTAAATTATGTTTTCTTTAACTAAAACTAGCTCACGACAAAGAGAAATTGTCGAAATCGTCTTAGGTAATGGTTGGGATTATATGCGAGGCATCCTTACTAGGGGGAAATCGGATAAACCACAACTTCCTCCTCCAGAAGTATTGCGTAAAATTTTGGTACAATTAGGCCCATTTTATGTAAAATTTGGTCAATTACTAAGTACTCGTCCTGATTTATTACCACCACAATACATTGAAGCCTTAACCGCTCTTCAAGCTCAAGTACCACCTGTAGCATGGAGTTTAATCGAAGGAACGTTGAGAGAACAATTGAAGCAACCCTTAGAAACTATTTTTAGTACTATTGATCCTAATCCAGTGGCGGCAGGATCGATCGCTCAAATCCATCGAGGTAGGCTAATATCAGGGGAAGAAGTAGCTATCAAAGTACAACGCCCGAATATTGATCGTATAGTTAATCAAGATAGTATCTTAATCAAAGGTATTGCAGAAATTATTGCTTTAACAGATTTTGGTAATGATTATGATTTTGTTAATTTAGCTGATGATTTTACTAAAGCAGTACTTGCTGAGTTAGATTTTCGTCAAGAAGGTAATTACACTGAAAAATTACGTTTAAATTTAAGTAATAGTAGTTGGTTTGAAACAGAACAATTAGTCATTCCTAAAATATATTGGCAATATACCACTGAAAAAGTCTTATTGATGGAATGGTTAGATGGTAAACCAATTTTATCAGCTAATATTCCTGATACTAGCAATAAACGTCAAGAAGTAAGCACTTTATTATTTAGAGCCTTTTTTCAACAAATATTTATAGATGGTTTCTTTCATGCTGATCCTCATCCGGGTAATATATTCTACTTGGATGAAGAAAAATTAGGCATTATAGATTGTGGTATGATTGGCAGATTAGATCCTCGCACTCAACAATTATTAACAGAAATGTTACTTGCTATTGTTGATATTGATGCTCAAAGATGCGCCCAATTAACCCTTGAATTATCAGATAGTAACACTGCCAACACAAATTTATCTCAACTAGAAAATGACTATCAGAAGATGTTGAGAAAATATTATAATCTCAGTCTTTCGCAATTAAATTTCAGTGAAGTTTTTTACGAAGTTTTGGAAGTTGCTCGAAATAATAAAATTAAACTACCAGGTAATATGGGATTATTTGCCAAAAGTTTAGCCAATTTAGAAGGTGTAGCTCGTAAATTTAACCCTCAAATCAATCTCTTGGAAGAAATTAAACCCCTTATCACGGATCTTTTTCGCCGTCAATTTCTTGGTGATACTCCTTTTCAAACACTTTTTCGGACAGTTTTAGATTTAAAATCCATTTCTTTGCGATCGCCCCGTCAAATAGATGTAATACTAGATCGTTTAAGCTCAGAGACATTTCTGTGGAATATTCGCATCAAAGAATTAGAAGGATTAAGGCGCAGTTTAGACGATTCTGCTAATAGATTATCATTTAGTGTGGTGGTTGGCTCATTAATTATGGGTGCTGCTATTATTTCTACAGGAGCAACTACAGGGCAATTAATTTTATTGAGTAATATTCTTTTTGCTGTTGCTAGTTTACTCGGATTATGGTTAATTGTTAGTATCATTCGATCGGGCGGACTAAAATAATTAGTAAGAATAAACCTTTATATTTGTAGTAAAGAATTTATCCCTAATCTTCTTAATTTGAAAAGCCTATAGAAGATAAAGCTATAATTAATGTTACTTAGTTATCTTATTTAAAAAGTTCAAACTAAATTATTTTTAGTTATTAATATTCGAGGTGTTTAGTGTTATTTTTTCTTTAATTTTGTTGATAATTTCAAGTTGTGTATAATTAATATTTTCTCCATTTGTTTCCAGTATTTTTTCACACTGTGAATATAAGGGTAAAATAAAATTAGGATCTATTTTATCTAGTAAATTATCTAAATTAGTTTCAGAAATATTAACTTCTTTTAAATTAGAAATAGATTCAGAAGAAAAATTAAGTATATTTAATTGTGATTCAATTTCCGTCCAATTTTTATGAGAATTTTCCGCTAGAATGAAAAAAAATAAAATTTGATCCATAATTTTTTCTTGAGAAATAGCACCTTCTAAAAAAAGATCACTTTCCAAAGCCGAAGCAATTAAATTTTGTGTATTATTTCCATTTAAAATTAAATTTTCATAAAAGCGACAAGCAGAATAACCTATAGCATAAGTCATAGCTACATTTGAACTTGCACCAATAACAGCACCTAATGCTGGAGTTGTCCTTAAAATGTTTAATCCAGCACTAGCGGCATGAGTGCCACCTAACGCAATACCAAAAATAGTTAGAATTTCTTTTTTTCTTTGAGGTGCTTTTAAATTCATTCCGTAAGCTCCGGCAATTTGAAACAACATTTCAGCTTGTAAAGCGGCTACTGCAGCTAAATCTAAAGCTAAAAAAGCCATTGCGGCACCGGGTAACATACTAGAAGCAAATCCAGTACCACCGGCAAAAATTGCTTTTTGTTGCATTAATTTTTGTGCAATTTGATTAGGTGAATCTTCAGGATATTTTGTTTTCAGTGCAATTAATGCTTCTTCAGCTTTTTCTAAATCTATTTGTTCTATAACTTTAGTCAATAAAGGACTATTTGCAATAAATTCCGTTGCTTTATCTAATTCTTGAAAGACTTTTTGTGTTGTTTCTGTAAAAGTTTTATTTATCCCTTCAGCCGTTTCATTTATTTTTTTTGTGGTTTCGTTAGCCGTAGTTGTCAAAGTCTCTCCCATTTTACAAGTAGTTTCTGTCAACTTTTTACCGACATCAGAAGTTGTTGTCGAGATTATGCCAGTAGCTTCTGTAGTATTTTGTATAATTATTTGACTTGTTTCGACTATTTTATCTGTAATGATTTTTCTAGTTTCATTAGATACTTGTAAAACAGTTTTATTCCCTTCAGATATTGTATCAGTCATTATTTTATTTGCTTCGTTTTTTATTTTATTTGACCATCCACTGAAAAAAGTTTTTGGTGTTTTAGTCTCAACAATACCAGTTTCTTTGATGGTACAATCAACCAATTTAATTTCACTGTGAAAATCATAATTATTTGTTTCTAAGTTTTTTATCTTTATTTTTAATAAAGTACAATCTTTTAAGTTAAAATCCTTAATTTTACTAACAATATTATTGATTATTTGTTGATTTAATTCGTTTTTTTTAATAATTAAATTCAAATTTAAAATATCTTTTTCTTTTATTAAATCGCTTTGAATATCTTTTAATTCACAATCTTTCTTTATTATTAAAATTAAATTTGCTAAATTTTCTTGATCAGATGTTTGTTTTTGTATTACTTCGTTAATTTTCATGATAAATATTATTCTTATTTACTAAGTTATTATTATTTTATATTATTATACAAAAGCATTTTGATTAATACAAGATTAAATTACTTTCTGAATTAATAAGAGATAATCATTCATAAATATAATGCTATAATCGGTAAATATTTTATTTTTATTGTGACTTAGTTTCTGATGATCATAGCTACGAAACCCAAAACTGAATTAACTTTAGAAGATTTCTTAACACTTAAGGAAACAAAACATGCATCGGAATTGATTGACGGAGAAATTTATCAAAAACCTATGCCTCAATGCCAACATAGCTTAATCCAAGGACGACTTTGCGAAACTATTAATTTGCTAGTAAGGGAAAATAAAATAGCTTGTGCTTTTCCAGAATTAAGGTGTACTTTTGATGATAAAAGTATTGTACCTGATATAGCAGTTATTCGTTGGGGAAGAATACCTCTTGACGAGAAGGGAAGAATTGTTAATCGTTTTGAGACTTATCCCGATTGGGCGATCGAGATTTTATCACCAGAACAGAGTTTAACGCAAGTATTAGCAAAATTGTTACATTGTTCAAGGCAAGGTACAGAATTAAGTTGGTTAATAAATCCTGATGAAGAAGCTATTTTCGTAGTGTTTCCTGAACAAAAAATAGAACTTTATCAAGAAGAGAATATCTTACCTGTTTTAGAAGGAATTGAAGGGTTAAAGTTAACAGCGGAAATAATTTTTAGTTGGTTAAAATTTAATGGTAATTAAGATAATTTAAAACAAGATTAAGGTTGTGAAATTATTTCTTTTTATTATTTTACTGGACTTTGCGATAGGTTTAATAAATTGAACTAAAATAATTGATCGTTATTCCTCTTAAAAATTTTATGACTGAAATAAACAATTCCAATACTCGTATTGAAAAGGATAGTATGGGAGAAGTTGAGGTAGAAAGCGATCGCTATTGGGGAGCACAAACTCAACGCTCAATACATTATTTTTCTATAGGTGAAGATAAGATGCCTTTAGAGGTAATAAAAGCTCTTGCTATCGTTAAAAAAGCCTCTGCTATGGCAAATAACGAGTTGGGAGTATTATCCTCAGAAAAAGCTCAATTAATTACGCAAGTTGCCGATGAAATTTTGACAGGTAAATTAAATGACCATTTTCCGTTATATGTTTGGATGACAGGAAGTGGTACGCAGTCAAATATGAATGTAAATGAGGTTATCGCTAATCGTGCCATTGAAATTGTCGGAGGGGAGTTAGGCAGTAAAAACCCCATTCACCCTAACGATGATGTCAATAAGTCACAATCTTCTAATGATGCCTTTCCTACTGCTATGAATATTGCTGTGGCGATCGCCATTCATGAACGTTTAATGCCCAAAGTGACAAAATTAAGAAATGCTTTAGAGGAAAAAGCTGAAGCATGGAAAGAAATTATTAAAATTGGTAGAACTCACTTACAAGATGCTGTACCTTTAAGTTTAGGACAGGAATTTTCAGGCTATGTTGGGATGTTAGATGATAATTTAACGAGAATTAATCAAGCCTTGCCTGACATTTATCAATTAGCTTTAGGTGGCACAGCATTAGGCACAGGTATAAATGCACCCATCGGTTTTGCCGAAAAATCTGCCCATCACATCGCCCAATTAACCAATTTACCTTTTATTACCGCCCCTAATAAGTTTACCGTCATGGGTTCTCATGATGCTATGGTAATGTTAAGCTCAACCTTAAAAACCCTTGCTTGTTCATTATATAAAATCGCCAACGATATTCGACTATTGGCTTGTGGCCCTAGAGCGGGATTTAATGAGTTAGAATTACCAGAAAATGAGCCCGGATCATCTATAATGCCGGGTAAAGTTAACCCTACTCAATGTGAAGCCTTGGCAATGGTTGCAGTGCAAGTAATGGGCTATGATTCGGCAGTAAGTTTTGCCGGTGCTAGTGGTATTTTAAATATGAATGTTTATAAGCCAATGATGGTATATAACGTTTTGCAATCCATCAAAATTTTAGGGGATAGCTGTAATAATTTTACCGATTTTACGGTTAAAGACATGAAACCGAATCTTCAACGTATTGAAGAATTAGTTAATCAATCCTTGATGTTAGTAACGGCGTTAAGTCCTAAAATTGGCTATGATAAAGCCTCGAAAATCGCACATCTTGCCCATAAAAAACATCTAACTCTTAAACAGGCGACTTTAGAATTAGGTTATCTTACGGCGGATGAATTTGATCAAGAGATTGATTTACAAAAAATGGCTTACCCCCATAATTGAGTAATCGGTAATGAGTAATATCTTGCAAATACTGTCATTAAACTTTTTTGAAATAAATTTTTAACTTAGATCTTGTACCTCTATCATAAATTATCGGTTAGGGCAGCGGATTTGGGAAAAGAGAAGAGCTCATTGCTGACAATAGACTTCTGCACCAAGTCGCGGCAATGGGCAATGGGCACTCTTGCAATGGTTATTAAAATTGATGATTCCTCACCTTAAATAGATTTTAATTTTTATTTTGCACTCGTGTCTAATAATTGATTTTAAAACTCCTAAAAATAAAACAAGTTCGTTGACTATACTACAAGAATCCCTAAAAAGAAAATTTTTCTTATGTCTTCTAGTCTTCTAGTCTTCTAGTCACCTAATCTCCCTTGTCTGCTTCATCCAATGTTAAAAACCTGCCCTTATGAGATTGCTCACCCTACCTTCTTATTCCTAATTCCTCATTAACTAATTCCTAATTATCCCATTGCTTGATACGATAAATGTGAGAGATTATTAATAAATATATATGAGTAAAATTATAGAAACGATCTCACCCCACGGAGGGCATTTAGTTAATAGAATTGCAACCCTTGCCGAAAGAGATGAATTTATAGCACAGAAAGATAAATTGCCGAGAGTACAATTAGACGAAAGGGCAACCTCAGATCTTGTGATGATTGCTATTGGTGGTTTTAGTCCTCTTAATGGTTTTATGGGACAAGACGATTACGAGAGAGTAGTAGAAGAAATGCGCTTGATGAGTGGACTTCCTTGGTCAGTTCCTATAACATTATCTGTAACTGAAGAAGTAGCAGAACCGTTAAAAGAAGGTAGTTGGGTGCGTTTAGATGATTCTCATGGTAGATTTGTCGGGGTTTTAGAACTTACTCATAAATACCGCTATAATAAAGCTCACGAGGCAATTAACGTCTATCGTACTGATGAAGAACAGCATCCTGGGGTTAAAGTAGTATATGAGCAAGGAGAAATTAATTTAGCAGGACCTATTTGGTTACTACAAAGAGATTCTCACCCTTTATTTCCTGATTATCAACTAGATCCGGCACAATCTCGTAAAATGTTTGTCGATAGGGGTTGGAAAACAGTGGTGGGTTTTCAAACTCGTAATCCTATTCACCGCGCGCATGAGTATATCATTAAATGTGCTTTAGAAATTGTTGATGGTTTATTTTTACATCCTCTCGTTGGTGTCACAAAAAGCGATGATATTCCTGCCGATGTACGGATGCGCTGTTATGAGATTATGGTAGAAAATTATTTTCCTCAAAATCGAGTAATTTTAGCGATTAATCCTTCAGCTATGCGTTATGCTGGTCCTAGAGAAGCCATTTTTCATGCTTTAATTCGTAAAAACTATGGCTGTACTCATTTTATTGTCGGCAGAGATCACGCTGGAGTAGGAGATTATTATGGTACTTATGATGCTCAACTAATTTTCGATGAGTTTAAACC
>NZ_VRZC01000035.1 GCF_016743215.1 Geminocystis sp. GBBB08 | reverse complement strand
GTACTGGTGTAACCAACAACTTTTCCTGTTTGACGATAAATATGAGCTAATAATCGGGTGGTAGTCGTTTTACCGTTTGTACCTGTCACCGCTAGGATAGGGATACGACTAGATTTTTGATTAGGGAAAAGCATATCTAACACAGGAGCCGCTACGTTACGAGGTAAACCCTTACTAGGTGCAACGTGCATCCGAAATCCAGGAGCTGCATTTACTTCCACAATTACCCCATCTACTTCTTTTAAGGGCTTCGTAATATCAGCAGTAACTACATCAATCCCCGCAATATCTAAACCGATAATTTTGGCAACCCTTTCCGCTATCCATATATTTTCAGGATGTATTTCATCAGTGCGATCAATAGCAATACCACCAGTACTCAAGTTAGCAGTAGCTCTTAAATAAGCTATTTCCCCCTCTTTTAACACTGTATCCATCTCAAAACCCTGTTTTTTCAGCACCCCTAAAGAAGTGCGATCAATGCTAATTTTAGTTAAGACATTATCATGACCATCACCTCGATCAGGATGATCATTGGTTTCCTGAATTAAGTCCTCAATGGTAGAATATCCGTTACCTCTCACATGAGCAGGAATTCTTTCCGACACAGCTACAAGTTTACCGTTAATAATTAAGATACGATGATCATTGCCTTTATAGTACCTTTCCACAATTACCGCTCTAGTTTTAGACGCGGCATTAGCTATTTCATAAGCGTCTTCTGCCTCTTGGTAACTATTAATGTCAATGGTGATGCCTCTACCATGATTCCCGTCTAAAGGTTTAAGTACGATAGGATAACCCCCTACATCAGCGATGGCATCTGCTAATTCATCTAAATAGTAAATAACAGTGCCTTTGGGTACAGGAACACCTGCTTCGGCTAAAGTAGTTTTAGTACCTTCTTTATCACAGGCTAATTCTACCGGCAAAATACCAGTTTTACTACTCAAAGTGGCTTGAATACGTTGTTGATTTGCTCCGTAACCTAATTGTACCATTGCCCTAGCACTAAGCAACATCCAAGGTATTTGTCTAGCTTCAGCTTCTTTCACAATGGTTTCAGTCGAAGGACCTAATGCGGAATTAGCTCGTAAATCTTTTAAATCTGCTAAATCTTGAGCTAATTCTTCTAGGGCATATTCTCCTTTTGTTATTAATGAATTACATAACCTTACGGCAGCTCTACCTGCATATCTTCCCGCTTCTTCATAAACATACTCAAAAACCACGTTATAAACCCCAGCAGTAGAAGTTTCTCTCGTACGTCCAAAACCTACCTGCATTCCTGCTAGTTCTTGTAATTCGAGGGCGATATGTTCAATAATATGCCCCATATAGGTTCCTTCTTTTACCCGTTCCAAAAATCCACCACGATGATCTCTGGAACAAAAATGTTCAATGAGGGATGGTAATATTTTCACTAAACCTTCATAAAATCCAGGTATTGAATTGGATGGTTTTTCCGCTACATCTTCTAAATCAAGACGCATTTGGATCAATTTTTGTCTTTTAATGCTCCAATAATTTGGCCCACGCAAGGTTTGTGTTTTCAGGATTTTCATGGTTTATTCGCTTTTAGAGGGTATTGTGTTTGAGAAAAAGAGGCATTTTCTAGTTTCTCGTTTTTATTCTTAATTTAACTGTTCAATTTGAACATTTTTCTATTTTTTTAGGTTACTTTCTTTCTTCAAAATTGCTCATTTTGTTTTAGAGATAAATGTCAAATCTTTATTTATTTAATGATTCCAGCTATTGGTTGATGAGTTTTACGATTATAGCGATCGCCATATCCAAGAATGTGTACTCTTAAGTTATGTAAAGCAAGAGGTTGTTCCGCCGTTACTCTACCTTGATTAGTGTAACTCATTCCCTGACCATCGACGATCGTCACCGTACCTTTCCCAATAACTTCAATATATTCATCTTTATAAAAAACGGCACAAGTATCTTCATCAATACCGATACCTAATCTTTCAGGATGATTAGATAAAGCACTCAATAACCTTGCCATGCGGTTACGATTATGAAAGTGTTGATCTACAATTACTTCAGGAATAATACCTAATCCCATAGCCATATCTACCAAAGCACGATTAGGAGATTCACCACTACTACCACCAGCGATCATATGATGTCCCATCACTGCTGCCCCGGCACTTGTACCACCTAAAGTTATTTCTCCTAGTTTCACCCGTTGACGGATTCTTTCCATTAAAGGCGTATCAGCTAATAAACCGCAGAGTCTAAGTTGATCTCCCCCTGTCATGAAAATACCTGTACATTTTTCTACATATTCTTGATACTCTTTATCTTCTCCTTGAATACGATCTCTTACATCTAGTACTTTTAAATCCTTTGCTCCCATTTCTTGAAAAATACTTACATAGCGATCTCCGATAATAGTAGGTTCACGGGAAGCAGAAGGAATAATTCCGATAATTGCATCTGTACCACCAGCACAATGCCAAAAACTGTGTAAAATTTCTTTACCATGTACTTTATCTTCTGCACCTCCTATCACGAGGATTGAACTTCTCTGATATTCCTTCATGTTATTTTAGATAATTTCCTACTTAGACTAAGTTTTAATATATTTAAGTTTACCGTAATTAGCTATTATCCTTATCAATATTATCTTCTTTCTGTGATTTCACCATTTAAAAATAGATGTTTTTGATGGCGATCATGAAATGGTGCAGAAGGTACTGTGTGCGATCGGTTTTTATGGATATTGATGACGATATTAAAAAAATCTCAGGAATGTAACAATCTGTTATAATTTTTCATAATCTAAACAATAAAATTTAACAAATTGACAAAGGGAGATAATTTAATGGCAGGTTTATTTGGTTTATTTGGCAAAAAAAATAATAACGTAGAAGATAGTTATTTCTTAAACCCAGATGATGCAAAGACTTTTGGCGATATTGATTATATGCGCACGGCTAAAACCACTAGGAGAACTTTTCCTAAAGTCCAAGGCGGAAAAGGTGCAGAATTAATTCAAGAAGTTTCTTCAGAAAAAATGACCAAGAAAAATTCTAATGAAGCTATAAAGCCCAAATCTAGCTCTAGTAATTTCAGTGACCCTAATTCTTCCTTTACACCTCAAGAAAATCGCAAAACTGATACTAATATGAATATGTTTCGTGATATGGCGAAAAAAATCAAAAAATAAGATTCTTTTTACCCTTAAAAGTTAATCAGTAATAGGTAATCAGGCATTGCTGAAAAAGTTGGTGAGGTTAGGGAATAGGGAATGGGCAATTAACAATTAACAATTTATTTGGGCAATGATGCTCAATTTCCTTATTCTAAATTCTTCTGGCAATAGGCATTTTCCAACCAGTTCCAAATGCACGATCAGTTATTTTAAGTCCTGGAGGAGCTTGTTTTCGTTTAAATTCAGCACGTTCAACTAATTTTATTACTTTTTTAATAATCTCTAAATCATGGCCAGCATTTTTTATTTCTCTTAAAGATTGATGTTTATTAATATAACGCTCTAAAATATCATCTAAAATTTCGTAAGGTGGTAAAGAATCTTCGTCTTTTTGATTCGGTTTTAATTCTGCACTAGGAGGTTTAATTAAAATATTATTAGGAATTATTTCTTTATTTCTATTAATCCATTTACATAATTTAAAAACTTTTGTTTTCGGCACATCAGCTATCACTGCTAAACCGCCATTCATGTCACCGTAAAGGGTACAATACCCTACAGCCATCTCTGATTTATTTCCTGTTGATAATAATAAATAACCAAATTTGTTGGCGATCGCCATTAATAAAGTACCTCTAATTCTCGATTGTAAATTCTCTTCAGCAATGCCAAATTCTGTATTTTTAAACAGAGGATTTAATAATAAATCAAAGCTATTCATTACTTGTTGAATGGGAATTTTTTCGCTTTTTATACCTAAATTTTCAACTAATTTTTCTCCATCAATAACTGAATGTTTTGAACTATAAGGAGAAGGCATTAATACCCCAAAAACATTATCTTTACCTAAAGCATCAAGGGCGATAGTAGCGACTAAAGCCGAATCAATACCACCACTTAAACCTAAAATTGCTTTATTAAAACCACATTTATTGGCATAATCTTTGACTCCTAACACTAAGGCTTGATAAATTTCCTCTTCTTCTGAGATAATTAAATTATTAACTAAACTAGGTAATAAATCTTGATTTTTTTGCTCAAAATTTAGATAAATTAATTCAGATTTATAAGGTTTACATCGATTAATAATATTTCCTTTTTTATTAAAAGCACAACTATAACCATCAAAAATTAAATCATCATTTCCTCCTACTTGATTAACGTAAATAATTGGTTTTTTATATTTATTAACAAGATAGGTTAACATTTCTTCTCTCAGTTTTTGTTTGCCGACAATATAAGGAGAAGCTGATAAGTTAATAATTAAATCTACACCATGATTAACTAAGTCTTGAAGAGGATTAATTTTATAGCTTTTTTTACCCCAAAATTGCTCATCATTCCATAAATCTTCACAAATTGTTATTCCTATTTTTACTCCCTCTAAATTAAAATAGTTAACTTTATCTCCTGCACTAAAATAACGATCTTCTTCAAATACATCATAAGTAGGTAATAGTCTTTTATTAAATGTTTCCTGAATTTTACCATTATGAATTAAAGCAACGCTATTATACAGAGGTTTTTTCCCCTCTTGATGGGCTGAAAAATTAAATGTAACTGTGCCTATTAAAATGTAAATTTCTGGAGGAATAGTTTCTGCTAATCTTTGTAATTCTTCTGCCATAGCAGTAATAAAACTTTGATTTAAAAGTAAGTCTTTAGGGGGATAACCGCAAAGAGATAATTCAGGTGTTAATAATAATTTTGTCTTTTCTTTAATGGCTAATTCTGCTTGTTTTTTTATCATTTCAGCGTTATTTTTTATATCTCCAATAATGGGATTTATTTGAGCGATCGCAATTTTCATAATTTGTTGATCAAATATCCTAAATTTATTTATAATAATACACGTTTATTTTTTTTGATATATTTAAAGTCAATTAATCCTTAAAATTAATAGGGATATAGCAATCCTAAATGATTCGTGGCAAAATCAACATCAAAAATTTGGATGCAGGGGGTTTAAACCCCTTATTAAACTGAGATTTTAACATTTTCTACTATTTTTAAATATCCCACAACTGATTTAGTAATGCTATAGTATGTTGGTTTCTATAAATATCATTATTTTTTGGTAAATAGATAAAATCCTTTAATATTTTCGTTTTCATCTTGATCGAATTTTTATTAGACATCTCCAATAATTAAAAATAAAATCAATTCTTATAAAGTAATAATCAATTGAAAATAGTTTTTCTCTGCTCCCTGTTCCCTAAATTCTATCAATGTCTATTGTATAAATATCAAAATTTCTCTAAAAAAAAATGTGGGCAATGCCCACCCTACTAAATTATATAGCAATTTTCACATAAGCGAGGTATGGGCAAAGGGATCGCCGCCTCTTGTTATCAAGATTTATAGAGACCTTACCATAATGAAAAACGCTATAATTGATTGAGAATTTCTTGATCGAGGCTAAAATCTATTTCTATTTTGTCTCTTCCTGATGGTAAATAATCATTTTCAAAAGCTTCTTTTAATCCTGATATTAAATCATACTTTGGTTGCCAATTTAGATCTTTTTGTGCTTTAGAAATGTCTGTAAAAAAATGTTGTACTCTGATAGGAAATGCTTTTCTTTTTCCTAAATTAAACTTTTTAGGATCATAATATTTTATCTCTATTTCTGATGGATTTTTACCTATGGCTTCGCCACAAGAATGAGCTAATCCCGTCAAAGTAACATAGCGATCGCCAGAAACATTGTATATTTGTCCTATAGCCTTAGAATTACCTAAAACTTTACTCATCGCCATTGCTAAATCTTCTACATGACCAAATTGAGTAAAATGTAAACCACCTGAAGGTATTAAAATTGGTAAATTGCGTACTAATCGATCAAAAAACCATGATTCTAAATCATTATAATTCCTTGAACCATAAATATAAACAGGACGAATAGAAGTAAAAGGAATATCCTGATTTTTAAGATACTCTTCCGTTTCATATTTTCCTTTGTGGCGACTTTGTGGGTCCAGAGGATCATCTTCACGGTGAGGCATTTGTTCTGATGGTAAATAAACCCCTGCCGAACTAACATAAATAAAGTGGGAAATCTGATCTTTGAATAATTCTACCAAAGGTTCAGTATCACTCAATTCTCGTCCATTATTGTCGAAAATAGCATCAAATTTTTCTTTTTTTAATTTCTCTTGTAATAATGATTTATCTTTGCGATCACCATGAATTTGCCTAACTCCTTTTATGGGTGCTGGGTTATTACCACGATTAAACAAAACTACTTCATGACCTTGAGCAACGAGAATTTTAGTGAGGGAAACGCCAATAAAACGAGTTCCACCCATGATAAGAATACGCATATATTAATTAGTTGAGCAAATATTATTTCTATTTTCAAAATTATAATATTTTGTGTCATGATTGATAATCGATCAGTGATCAATGATAATTAGTTAATGAAAATTAATTATTGGGATAGAGGAGTAAAAATCAATGACTTTAACGGAATTAATTGAAAAGGGTGGTGTTGCCATTTGGCCTCTCTTATTTTTGTCAATCCTAGCTTTGGGAACTATTATAGAACGTCTGTGGTTTTGGTCAAAAGTACTAATCAAAGAAGAACAAATTTTAAATAATATTATGGATGCAGCAACTACTAATTGGACAAAAGCAGGAGAAATCACTTCAAGATACCGTAATCATCCTTTAGGTAAATTTTTAAATACCCCTTTACAATTAGATAATCCAGATCCCGATATATTTCATTTAGCCTTAGAAACCGGTGCTGATGACGAGTTAGCCTTAATGCGTAAAGGAGACAAAATTTTAGAAGGAGTTATCGCTTTATCGCCATTATTGGGATTATTAGGTACTGTATTAGGCTTAATTAAATCTTTAGGTTCAATTTCTTTAAGTGATTTAGGAACAGGGGCAACTTCAGGAGTAACTCAAGGTATTGGCGAATCATTGATTTCTACGGCAGCAGGCTTAATTGTTGCTATTACAAGTGTAGTTTTTTATAGATTATTTCAGGCTTTTTGGTTTAATCAGGTGCGCATTTTTAGGAAAGCTGGAAGTGATTTAGAAGTAATTTATCGTCAGCGATGGAGTAATGAGCATCACCTGAGTTCGCTCTAAAATTAATGTTAAGTGTATATTTTCCAAGTTCGTAGTGACGGCTTTCTTAGAATTTAGCCATTGCCCATTGCCTAGGGCATCGTTGCCTCACTTGTGTAACAAGTCTAATGATTTATTCGTCATTCCTCATTAGTTATTTTTATCTGTGCTAAATCAGAAATAATGACATCAGCAGTTTCTAAATGTGGTGCTTGGGGATATTTCCAATAAATACCGATAACTCCCCTCGCCTTAGCATTTTTTGCCATGGCAATATCTCCCTGAGAATCTCCTATCATCAAAGTATTTTCTGGTTTTACCTCCAATTTGTCACAAACTTGTAAATATAATCGAGGATCAGGTTTTGATAAGCCACTGTCAACTCCCATAATTAAGTCAATATAAGCTGTTAACTGATGATTTTCTACAAATTCTTGTACTCCCTCGGTGGTATCAGCAGACAAAATCGCTATTTTTAATCCTTCTTCTTTGAGAGTTTGTAAAACTTCCAGACTTCCAGCAAATAAGGGAGAGGTGTTACCACGACTGGGAAAAGACTTTTCGGCATTAGTAAAACATTGATCGGCGATCGCCAAAGATTCAAACCAACTTCTTCCTGTTTCAGCAATATAACCAGCACTAACAATTTGATTTTCTCGATTACTACCAACTGCCATTAAACCGGTGGGATTAAGATAGTCATTTTCGCCACCAAAAGCCATAAGTAACGGCTCATAAATCCCTGGTATTTGTGCATCAATTAATCTTGCTCTTTTAAAGGCTAATTCTCGTAAAAAATTTTCTGAATCAGTTAATGTACCATCTTTATCAAATATAATAGCTTCTATATTTTCAAAGGATTTTTTTTCACAGATAATAGTTTTCATATATATAATCGGCAGTTTTTCAAGACTTATTAAATAATTACCTCAAAAGCAACTCCTTCTAACTGGAATTGAGGAAAATTGGCAAGAATATTATTTTTTTCATTTTCTCCCACAAAAAGATAAGTACGGTTATCTATCCCCGTATGACTAAAAAAATCCAGATTGCCCATATTTTCTGAGTGCTGTTGAGTGGCTTTCTGTAAATTCAAATCAATAGATAATGGAGATATGCCATTGGCAATTCTAAACTGATTTGTAAGATAAACAACTTTAATGATAAAGGGATGCTCTTCCATAAATTTTGTTAATTTTATAAATTATTTTAATGATAATTATAATCAAGATTAAAAAGTAATTTTGTATTTTAGCTATCGTACAATAATACCTGAGTTCGATGTAAGAATCTTTGATGTGGGTAGGCTTTAGGCGTGATAGCTTTAGGCTCGATAGTTAATTTGTCCAAGTTTTGTCTAATTATCTAATTAAATTAATCTAAATAAAATCAATTATTAACAGTCTTTGATCAATTCATTACCGAATACCTAATACCAAATACCTAATACCGAATACCTTGTCTCTGCTAATAAATATTAACTTACCAAATTAACTCTAAATTTAGCACAAAATTAACTAAAATATTTTCTCCTGATAAACTCATGGGTGAATCTAATATTTCTACTGTTTTATCTTCTCGATAAATTTCTACTTTTTTATCTTGGGGATTAATTAACCATCCTAATTTAGTACCGTTATCAATATATTCTTTCATCTTCTCCTGTAGCGGTTTTAAATCATCTTTTTTCGATCTTAATTCCATAACAAAATCAGGACATAAAGGAATAAATTTTTCTTTTTCATCCATAGTTAAATTCTGCCATTTTTTAAGAGAAATCCAACTAGCATCAGGCGCTCGAATTGCCCCATTGGGAAGTTTAAATCCGCCTGAAGAATCGAAAGCAATTCCTTTACCATCTTTATCTGTCCAATTAGCTAATTGTTGTATAATTCTAAGATTTTTATTGCTGGTTAATCCTCCTGTTGGTGGCATAATTACTAGATCTCCATAAGCATTTTTTTCAAAACGTAAATTACGATTATCTTGACATAATTGATAAAACTGATTATCAGTTAATTTGAAAGAATCAAAATGAATAGTTAAGGGAGATGGCATTTTGTTTCACCTTCTTTTATACTGTTTTAAAGTTATTTTATTATAATAAAATCTTACTATCTAATTTTTTAACTCATGCAATGTAAATTTACTACTTTTATAGTAGTTATTGGTATTAATATTCCCATCTTATTACTCAGTAATCCCACTCAGGCTCAATCTTCCATTACTCAGGAAAATCCTCCTTTACGCCCTTTATTACCAATTCTTCCTCGTAATAATTTTCAAAAAATTTTACCCGAAACAAAACCTTATACTTTAGGTGCCGGTGATGTTATTCGAGTTAGTGTTTTTGAGTTACCTGATCAAGGAGGTGAATTTCAAATATTTACTGATGGTACTATTTCTATTCCCCTTATCGGTACTTTTAACATTCAAGGTAAAACAGTTTCAGAAGTTTATCAACTATTAACTAAAGAATATGCAAGGTTTCTCAAGCGTCCTAGTATTACCGTTACTCTTATAGCACAAAGACCTTTAAGATTAGCGATCGCTGGAGAAGTGAATACACCGGGTAAATATACCTTAAACCCTGATTTAGGGGATAGAAAACGACCAAAAGTAACGGATTTACTAGAAAAAGCAGGGGGTTTAACCATCTCTGCTAATGTCAAAGAAATTCAGTTAAGAAGAACAGAAAATAGCGAAGAAAGAACTTATCTGATTGACTTTTGGCAACTTTTACAACAAGGAGACTTAAAACAGGATGTTGACTTACAAGACGGAGATGTGATTATTGTACCCAAACAAGAAACAATTAATGCCCAAGAATATCGTCAATTAGCCGATGCCAATTTTGGTATTAAATTTGCTGCACCTCCTAATGTTACAATTATTGGCGAAGTTAACCGTCCAGGATCTTATACCATACCGATTGAAACAGGAGAGCCTAGACTGACGGTAGCATTACAACAAAGTGGCGGTATCAGAGAAATGGCGAATATTCGAGAAATTACTGTTAATCGCATTACAAGAGACGGACAACAGCAATCTATTGAGATTAATCTATGGGAAATGTTAGAAACAGGAGATATAGATAAAGATATTGTTTTAAAAAATGGGGACACGATTATAGTACCAAGGGCCGAGGAAATTGATCCAAAAGAAGCTCAAACCATTGCTTCTGCTAACTTTTCTCCCACGGAAATGATCGTTAACGTAGTCGGTTCTGTTCGACAACCCGGAGCCTTAAAAATTCCCATGAATAGTTCTTTAAATACAGCAATATTAGCGTCAGGAGGTTTTGATGAACGTCGTGCAGATCAATCTGTAGTAGAATTGGTGAGAGTTAATTCTAACGGCACAGTGACGAAAAGAAATATATCTGTTAATTTAGCGGCGGAGGTTAATGAACAAACAAATCCGATTCTTAAAAATAATGATGTTATTATGGTTAGTAGAAATGGTATGACGGCATTTACTGATAATTTAGAGACAATTTTAGGTCCTATTGGTAGAAGTTTCTCTATTTTAAATTTGTTTAATGTTTTTAATAATAATTAGAATTACTTGAGTTCGATCTAAAAATAAATCAGTGAGCAAAATTAATTTTGCATTTTATTTTTGAAGAATTATCGACTATAGTCTTGGAATTATTTACCAGAACCTAATTAGAAATTTTATTTTATTAACTATTAATTATTTCCAAAAATGTTTAAAAAAAAAGTTTCAAATAAGCACTTAAAATCTAATCAAAATAATAATCAAGATGTAGAAAATAATGTGATCCCTTCTTTATCAATGGTATCAAAGAAAGCTGATGAAGAAATTAATAAATCTAATGGTTTTTTGCAGTTTTTTTCATTACTAAAAAGACGCTGGATTGTCTTCACCACTGTAACCATAGGAGTAACTGCAGGGGTTGGTTTGTGGACTTATCAACAATCACCAATTTATCAAGGTAGATTTCTATTATTGGTAGAAAAATTTGAGGAAAAAGGAAAAACTGACGCAACTATTGATGGAACAATTGCTACATCTAAATCTGCCGAAATTGATTATAATACTGAAATAAAAATTTTAAGTAGTGCCAGTATTTTAGTTCCTATTATGGAAAAAATTTCTACTAAATACCCTGAGATTTATCAAGAGATTAACCTTGAAAATTTAGATAATTTAACTATTAAACCATTAGAAAATACCAAGATAGTAGAAGTTAGTTTTAAAAATAAAGATCCTGAAAAAATTAAGTATGTTTTAGATCAAATTGCCGATAGTTATTTAGCTAATAATTTAGCAGAGAATAAAAATAATATTAATGAAGGTTTAAAATTTGTGCGAAATCAAGTACCACAATTAGAAAATAAAGTCATATCTTTACAAACTCAAATACAATCAGTAAGACAAAAATATCAATTTATTGATCCTCAAGTTAAAGCCACAGAATTAACGGAACAATTAATTGCGGTAGAAAAAGATTATTTAACGGCTCAAATTCAATTACAACAAGCTAATTCTGCCTATATTAATTTACAAAAACAATTAAATTTATCTCCAGAACAAGCCATAGCAGTTAGCTATTTAACCGAATCACAAACCTATCAAAATTTATTAAAACAATTGCAATCTTTAGAAGTAGAATTAGCCATACAATCTGCTATTTTTACTGATGAAAGTCCTCAAATTACTACTTTAAATGCTAAGAAAGAAAATCTCATAAAATTATTAAAAGAAGAAAGCCAAAAATTATTAGCTAAAGAATTTGGAAATGTTACTACTGAAGAATCTATGGCGTTATCTTCTCCTAATCAAATTCGGACTAAATTAACGGAAGAGTTACTTTTAAAAGCTAATGAAATTAAAATGTTGCAAACAAAAATTAATAGCTTAAAAATAGTATTAGAAGATCTGAAGAAAACAACTCAACAAATGCCTACAATCACAAGAAAATATGTTGATTTAGAAAGAGAATTGCAATCGAATACTGACAGCTTAAAACGTTTCTTAGAAATCAGAGAAAAATTAGAATTAGAACAAGCTCAAAAAACCGTAACATGGAAAGTTATTACTCCTCCTAAAGCGCCAGAAATTCCTATTTATCCGATACCCTTAAATAATTTAATAATTGGCTTTGTTGGAGGATTAATTTTAGGTATAACAACAGCTTTAATCGTTGATAAATTAGACGGTTCAATCCATACATTAGAGCAACTAAAAGAAGCCATCAAACAACCAATTTTACGCAAAATTCCTATTCATAAAACCATTCATTCTGTAGAAGACGTGATTCGAAAAGCCTTACCTTCTTTTAACTCTAACGACAAATCTCAACTTAGTTGGATGCCAAAAACTACACAAGCCCAAGAATATACCTCTTCTTATTGGATAGAGTCTTTCCGTAATCTTTATACTAATGTGAGTTTATTAGGCTCTGATTCTCCTGTTAATTCATTGGTAATCAGTTCAGCAAATCCAGCCGAAGGTAAATCCACTATTAGCTTAAATTTAGCCCAAGGAGCAGCGGCAATGGGGCAAAGAGTGTTGTTAATTGATGCTGATTTGCGATTACCTCAATTACACCGACTGTTAGAAGTAGATAATGATAACGGCTTAAGTAATGTTTTAGCTACTGGGATTGATTGGGAATTAGCCCTCAAAGAAGTGCCTCAATGGGAAAATTTATCCGTCATCACCGCAGGACAAATACCACCAGATCCTACTCGCTTGTTATACTCTAAAAAAATGTCAGAAATTATCACCCAATTAAAACAATCTCAGAAATTTGATTTTATCATCTTTGATAGTCCTTCTGTCTTAGGTTTTTCTGATGCTAAAATTACCGCCCAAAATACTGACGGTTTAGTTTTAGTGGTTAAATTAGGTAAAACTGAGCGATCATCTTTACAACAGGTTACAGAACAATTAAAAATGTCCAATATTTCTTTATTAGGTATTGTTGCCAACGGAATCAAATATAATGATCAAGGAGGATATTATCGCTCTAACTATCACAATTATTATAAATCTCATCAAAAATAATTAGGGGTGAGGTAGGGAATGGGCACTCTTGTAATGGGCAACGATGCACAGGTGAAATCTTCATTCTAAATTCTAAATTGCTTGAATTATTTTCCAAAACTTAAGTATTATTTATTGCTATTCACTAAATACATGATTTCTACATTATTATTAACAATATTATTGATGATTGGTTTATTTTTTTTCATCAGAGGAAGTATCAAAGATCGTACTGAAATTGTTACTATTGCCTGTGAAGATAATGAGGATAATATTCTTAGTTATTTAAAAGATTATTTTTACAAAAGATCTTATCAAGTAAAAGCTATAGATACTCAAACTAATAAAGTAACTTTAGAAGGTGTTGTTTCTCCAAGCATTTTTTTAGCTGTTTTTCTGAGTTTTTTAGCCAGTTGTGGTTTATTTTGTTTTGCGTTAGTTTTATCAATGTTATTTTCTACTGAAAGTAATCTATTTTTAGGGTTATTAATTCTTGCACCCCTAGCAGGTTTTTTTTATTGGAAAGGTGCTAAAAAAGTAGAAAAAGTTGCTTTTCGTTTAGATAGTAACACTCAAACATCAAATAATACTGTTTTAACTATTCAAGCCCACCGAGATGAATTAATTCAATTACAGAACAATTTTCCTTTTATTTATTCTGTCAAAGAAACTGTTTAAAATAAAACTTCTTTCAGAAATTAGGCATTCTTCCAATAGATAATAAGTAATAGTAATAAGAATTGATTATTTTTTTATTGTAATTGATTTAATTATGAAATCTGCTAAGGATCAACTATTTTTTATATTGTTTAGCTTACAACAGTTTGTAATAATTAAAAAAACGTAAATAAAAAAAAAGGTTTACAATAAATGTATTAAATTATAAAAATGTGAAGATAAAATATAGGATTGATCATTCACCCTTTAACTTTTTAGATGAATAGTTTTAATAACCCTATTTCAAAAACAACTTTTTCTTTAACAACTCCTTTATATTACGTTAACGGTTTACCCCATATCGGGAGTGCTTATACTACTATGATTGCTGATGTCATCGCTCGTTGGCAAAGGCTTTCTGGTTGTGAAGTTCTCTTTGTAACTGGTACAGATGAACATGGACAAAAAATTCAACGTACCGCAGAAGAAAGTGGTGTTGAACCACAAATACATTGCGATCGCATAGCCGCTAGTTTCAGTGACTTATGGGACAAATTAAACATTAAATATGACAGATTTAGTCGCACCACCGCTAAAAATCATCAAGCCATAGTCAAAGAATTTTTTGAAAGAGTATGGAAACAAAATGATATATATCTTGATCAGCAACAAGGGTGGTATTGTGTTGCCTGTGAGGAATTTAAGGAAAAAAGAGAACTACTAGAAGACGGTTGTTGCCCCATTCATACTAACCTCAAAGCAGAATGGCGAGACGAACAAAATTACTTCTTTCGGCTTTCCCGTTATCAAAAATCATTAGAAGAATTTTATGAATCTAACCCCGATTTTATTCAACCAGAAACCAGACGTAATGAAGTATTAAATTTTGTAAAGCAAGGCTTACAGGATTTTTCCATTTCACGGGTAAACGTTTCTTGGGGATTTCCTATTCCTAATGATCCTGATCATACTATTTATGTATGGTTTGATGCTCCTTTAGGTTATATTACCGCCTTATTAGACGAAAATGAAGAACCAACCCTCGACAATGCCTTAAAAAAATGGTATCCCTTTGATTTACACCTCATTGGGAAAGATATTTTACGTTTTCATGCCGTTTACTGGCCGGCAATGCTCTTGTCAGCTAATTTACCACTACCAAAACAAGTATTTGGTCATGGATTCTTGACAAAAGATGGTCATAAAATGGGTAAAAGTTTAGGTAACACCCTTGATCCCTTTATTTTACTAGATAAATACGGTTCTGATGCCGTAAGATACTATTTTCTCAAAGAAATTGAATTTGGTAAAGATGGTGACTTCAACGAAACCCGTTTTGTGAATATTCTCAATGCAGATTTAGCAAATGACTTAGGTAATTTATTAAATCGTAGTTTAGGAATGTTGAATAAGTATTGTGGAGGAGTCTTACCGCCTATTTTAGGAAGAAATATCTCTGATGATAATGATGTTAAACAATTTGGTGAAGCAATCAAATATCGTTTTCCTGAAGGTTATAAAACTTATAAATTTAATCTAGTCTGTGAAGATGCGTTAATTTTAGTGCGTAGTTGTAACAAATTTATTGATGAAAGTGCACCTTGGAGTTTATATAAAAAAGGAGAACAAAAAGAAGTAGAAAAAATTCTTTATACTGTCTTAGAGTCTGTTAGATTTTCAGCTTTTATTTTAGCTCCCATTATTCCTAATATTAGCAACAAAATTTATCATCAATTAGGTTATAATTTCGACTTTAATCAAACAGATTTAGGCGTTAAAACATATATAGATAAAGGTCATTTTGAGTGGGGAATTTTACCCTTAAATCCAAATTTACCTAAACCTTATCCTGTTTTTGCTAAACTTGAATTACCCATAACAGTTGATAGTTAATCATTAATCATCAATTTCTGAATTGATTAATTATTTTTTACCAAGAAATAGTGATAAGTTAAATAAATAGATGATATTAATTTATTTTTAATATTTAAAAGTGTTGTTAATATATAATAGATATTTAACCAAGAATAACTAACTATCATAATAATTAGTTTTGATTTTTCTTACTAATTAAGTTTAATGATTTAACGTCTGCTTTTTAAAACTCTTTTTTATATTAAAACAATTTTTTATTAAACCAATTTTTCAAATAAATTTTACTTAAAAATAAGGATAAAACAATGTGGGATAATTTTGACAGTGATCCCGTTTTTCCCCCCGAACAAGTATTAGAAAATAGAGGAAAAGTTGCCATTTTTATTGATGGCTCAAATCTATTTTATGCCGCTTTACAATTAGGGGTAGAAATCGATTACACTAAACTTTTATATCGTTTAACGGCAGGGGCAAAATTATTACGAGCTTTCTTTTATACTGGTGTTGATCGTACTAACGAAAAACAACAAGGCTTTTTATTGTGGATGCGTCGCAACGGTTATCGAGTCATTGCCAAAGATTTAGTGCAATTGCCTGATGGTTCAAAAAAAGCTAATTTAGATGTGGAAATTGCGGTAGATTTAATGGCATTAGTGGGTTCTTATGATACTGCTGTATTAGTAAGTGGCGATGGTGACTTAGCCTATGCGGTGGATGCCGTCAGTTATCGTGGTGCACGTATCGAAGTTGTCAGTTTGCGATCAATGACCAGTGATAGTTTAATTAATGTAGCTGATCGTTATATCGATTTAGATCAAATTAGGGAAGATATACAAAAAACCCGTAAATCTAACTTAACTTATGATAGTTTTTCTCCCTATCATCTCATCGAAAATCGAGATAATTTTAATAGTTAATAGTTTGTAGTGTTGGCTTTAGCCAATAAACCTCTTGCAAAATAAAAAAAAATAAATTAAAAGCCAAATTATCTAAAAAATAACCACTACTAAGATCTCTCGTAGTGGCTTAATATATCAATGATAAAGCCCTAAAAGGCTGATAACAAACTTTTAAAATGAATGAGCAAATTAGAGGACTTTTAATCGGTACAGCCGTTGGTGATTCTGTTGGTTTACCCGCCGAAGGCATATCAAGAAGACGTAATCAAAAACTTTTTCGAGAAAAATGGGATCAAAAATTAATCTTTGGCTATGGTATGATTAGCGATGATACAGAACATACTATTTTTGTAGGAAACTGTCTTATTGCCTGTGGTGATTCTGAAAAAATTTTTGTCAAACGATTTGCATGGTGTTTAAAATGGTGGTTATTCTCGTTACCGGCGGGGGTTGGCTTGGCTACTTTAAAATCTATTGTCAGACTGTGGTTGGGCTTTTCTCCTCTTAAAAGTGGAGTGTATTCTGCTGGAAACGGTGCAGCAATGAGATCGAGTATTTTAGGCGCTTATTTTGCTCATAATCAACCTAAATTAGACGTTTTCGTAACTTTATCCACTAGGATAACCCATAGTGATCCCCGGGCTTTAATTGGGGCAAAAGCAATCGCTTATATTACAGCATGGATTATTAGAGACAATATTAAAAAATGTCCTGAGATTGAAGAATTAGAAACAATTTTAAGATTAATTGAGGATAAAGAGGTTGAATGGGTAAATTTAACAAATCAAATCATTTATGCCTTAAAACAAAAGTTATCGGTGAAACAATTTGCCGATTTAATCGGGCAGGAAAAAGGAATTTCCGGTTATGTATATAAAACAGTGCCTATAGCAATTTATGCTTGGTATCAGCATTTTGACAATTTTCGTGATGCTTTAGAAGCAGTATTCAATTGTGGAGGCGATACGGATACAACAGGAGCGATTACGGGGGCTTTATGTGGGGTAACTTTGGGAGAGTCAGCAATTCCAAAACTTTGGCGAGAAAAAATTCTCGATTTTCCTAGAAATGTCGATTTATTAATCAAAATTGCCGACAAAATTACTGAAAATATTAATCATAACTATCCAAAAAACACCCCAGTTAATTATGCTTGGTGGTGGATATTGCCTAGAAATTTAATTTTTTTAATCATTGTTTTAATCCACGGTTTTCGCCGTTTATTACCTCCTTTTTAATAACTTCTCCTCTTTTTTTACTATCATCAATCAGTAAAAGTCAGTTTACCTCCGCCATTTCAATAACCCGATTATCATAGTCTTTGACTAAAAAATTCAAGGGGTTTTCTTTTCGAATTTTATATTTTAAACGACGAGATTGTACTCTTAATAATAGTGCATTTAAACACTCACGATCAAAACAAACATGACGCTGAGAATCTTTATAACCTAAACTAGCACCACCAATAATATGTAATTGAGTATTTTTTTTTAATTGATACCAAAGTCCATCACTAGGTTTTGCCATTGTATCATTAAGAGTCGAGCCCATGTAAATCGGATCAAAACTACTAGCCCCTAAACTTTGTTCATAATTATAGTAATAGTGTAAAGGAATATCAGCGATAGGTAAATCTAATATTTGTTCATAAAATTGTTTCGCAATATTCAAATCTGATACCATCACTGTATAAACTTTAGGCGCACTGGTTAAAAACATCCACATCGCACCACCATAGGCAATTAATAACATCACCATGATGCCTTGAGTCGAAAATAATGTTTCCCCTATCTCAGGTAAAAATACCCCTAAATAAAAATTAATAATAGTTAAACTGCCATTTATAATCATATAAGTCTAAAATATTAAACCTTTTTGTCTATTATGAAATATCGATCGCCTTTTGAGCAATAAATCTAATTTAATATTATTACGGATTATGACCATTGATAATGATGTTTTTCCTGAATTAAATCATGAATTAATTAAACCATTACAAACTATTGATGATATTGTGCTGTGGAGATTATGGCAACAAAATCCTTCTCAAGCTAGATATTTAATTATTTTGTTTTACCGTTATGTTAATTTAACAGAATATATTGATGATGGCTTAAATAAAATAGAAATAAATCAAGAATATTTTGAACGTTTATGGTTTTTTATTATAGATCAATTACTTAAATATAAAATTTCAGAAAAGACAAATTTACCTGATGTACTTTTAGACTTAAGTCAACAGTTTTTTAATAATGAAAAACTTATTATTAGTCAAATTTATCAGGACAATGATGATTCTAAAATAAGATATTTACCTTTTAAATATTATCTACAAAAATCTTTAGATAAATTATCTCCTATAGAAAGAATAATTGTAGTTACAAAAGATAAGTTTGCATGGGAAGAAGACAAAATTTTACAATATTTACAACTAAAAAATAATATTACCTTACCAGAAATTAGAGCCTATTATACTCAAGCTCATTCTCGATTACTTAATAATTTACCTACTGATATTATTAGTATTTATCTTCAAAATGATTAGAGATCATAATTTTATGATAACTTAAATCCTTCATCTTTATCAGTAATTCCAAACTTAACTTGTGAAAAACAGTTCATTTTCCCTATCTTGAAGATTCTAAGTAAAATGAAGATATAAATTATTTTTATGGTTTTATGAACATTATCAGAATCCCTGTTTTAAGTGATAACTATATATTTTTACTTCATGATGTTAATACTAACCAAGTGGCAGTAGTTGATCCTGCGCAAGCAAAACCAGTGTTAGTAGAAATTGACAAATTGGGTGCAAATTTAGTCGCTATTTTTAATACTCATCATCATCTTGATCATGTAGGTGGTAATAAAGAATTATTAGAGCATTACCCTGAGACGGTGGTTTACGGAGGTATTAAAGATAAAGGCAGAATTCCTCATCAAAAGGTATTTTTAGAAGAAGGTGATAGGGTGGAATTTGCTGGGCAAAAAGCTGATATATACTTTATACCCGGTCATACTTACGCTCATATTGCTTATTATTTTCCCCCCGTTGATGAGTCAGGTTGGGGTGAATTATTTTGCGGTGATACTTTATTTGCTGGTGGTTGTGGGCGATTATTTGAAGGAACACCAACGGATATGGTAAATTCTTTAACTAAATTACGAAATCTTCCTGATTTTACTAGGGTATGGTGTGCCCATGAATACACCCTGAGTAATTTAAAATTTGCCATCACCATTGATACTGATAATCAACAATTACATAAACGCTATCAACAAGTTATAATTGAGCGTCAACAAAATATTGCTACCATACCATCTTCCCTTCAAATAGAAAAATTAACTAATCCTTTTTTACGTTGGGATACTCCTACCATTAAGTCTGCCATGGGTTTTGAGACACCTGACAGAGTTTTTGGGCGTTTAAGAGGGATGAAAGACAATTTTTAAACAAATTTATGTATGAGGAATTAGGAATTAAGAAAAACTTAACTATTCACTATTTACTATTCATTTACTGTTTACTATTTATTATTCATTATCAACTATCAACTATTACCTATCTTTATCAAGATCAAATTATGCCCTTGCAAAGTATAATTGATCTATGATAATAAGCGATCGTAGCATTAAAATTATGGTACAAACGGATTTAAAACCAACGTTAACATCTCTTTCTGATTTTGATTTAAAAACCTATTTACAAACAAAAAAAGAGTTAGTCGAAAAAGCTTTAGATGAATCTTTAACCATAGAGAAGCCTGAAAAAATTTATGAAGCAATGCGTTATTCTCTGTTAGCTGGAGGTAAAAGATTACGCCCCATTCTTTGCTTGGCAACAGCAGAATTATTGTCACAAAATGAGGTTATCGCCATGCCTACCGCTTGTGCTTTAGAGATGATTCATACTATGTCATTAATTCATGATGATTTACCAGCGATGGATAATGATAATTATCGCCGAGGTAGGTTAACAAACCATAAAGTTTATGGTGAAGATATAGCCATTTTAGCTGGAGATGGTTTATTAGCTTATGCCTTTGAATATGTAGCAGAAAATACGAAAAATATTCCCACAGAAAGAATTGTTAAAGTCTTGGGGATTTTAGCTAAAGCTGTTGGTGCTAACGGTTTAGTGGGGGGGCAAGTTATGGATTTAGATTGTGAGGGAAAATCCGATGTTACCGCCGAAACTTTGACTTCTATTCACCGTAAAAAAACTGGTGCATTATTAGAGGCTTGTGTTTCTTGTGGTGCTGTTTTATCGGGCGCATCTATTGACGATTTAACTCGTTTATCAATTTATGCCCAAAATATTGGTTTAGCTTTTCAAATTATTGATGATATTCTCGATGTAACAGCAACTACTGAAGAGTTAGGTAAAACCGCAGGAAAAGATATTTCTTCCCAAAAAGCTACTTATCCTAAACTTTGGGGTATTCAAACTTCTCAAACAAAAGCTGAAGAATTAGTTAATGATGCCATTACACAGTTATCGGTATATGGTAAAAAGGCTTTACCGTTACAAGCTATTGCACAGTATATTGTTAAGCGTAAGAATTAGGCGAAAAAAATGCAGGTTTTTCTTGAAATATTCACCAATCGGTTAATTGTGATTCCTCTTCTTGCCTGTATTTTGGCACAGATAATTAAGGTTTCTGTAGATACTGTTACCAATCGTAAGTTTAGTTTCCGCTATCTTGTTAGTACTGGTGGTATGCCTAGTTCTCATTCCGCCCTTGTCGGAGCATTAGCTACAGGAGTAGGTCAAATTTTAGGTTGGTCATCTCCAGAATTTGCGATCGCATCTATATTTGCTGGTATAGTTATGTATGATGCGGCGGGAGTTAGACAAGCAGCGGGAAAACAAGCGAAAATATTAAATCAAATTATGGACGAATTTCTTAATCATGAAGATTTAAACGAAGAAAAATTAAAAGAATTATTAGGGCATACACCTTTTCAAGTTTTAGTTGGTTTATTACTAGGCATTTTAAGTTCCATATTTCTTGTACCGTTACTATCTCAATAAAGATTACTGAACATAAAAGAGGAGGCAGGGTGATAGGTTGAGAGGGAGACTCTTAAGACTAGAAGACTAGAAGACTTTCTCATTCTAAATTCCTCGTGATACGGTTGACTAGAGGAAGAAATGTTTACTTTACCTTTAATCTTAATTCAAGCTAACACAGAAATAATTTATAGTTAACTTATTTGTGTCAAAATTTAACAGGTTTGACAAAAGATAATGTTATTTGTAATTAAATATGATAAAAATAACCAAAATATTAAAATATATTGCCCTTTCATTTCTGTGCTTAGGGTTAATCGTAGCTTGTAGCACTAACTCAGGAGAACAAAATACATCTCCTCCGACTAATAACAATAACGGAAGAATTACTATTGGAACTACACTGAAAGCTAGAACATTAGATCCAGCCGATAGTTATGAATTAGCTGGTTTAAATTTAATTTATAATATTGGTGAAAGTCTTTATACCTATAAATTAGGCACAACAGAATTAATCCCTTTATTAGCGATGGGAATGCCGACTATTAGTAATAACGGTTTAACCTATAAAATACCTTTACGAGAAGGGGTAAAATTCCATGACGACACAGTTTTTAATGCCGAAGCAATGAAGTTTTCTTTAGATAGGTTTATGAAAAATGGTGGTAAACCTTCTTTTTTATTAAGTGATACTATCAAAGAAATTCAAGTAACAGGAGAATATGAATTAACTATTATTCTGAATAAACCCTTTGCCGCTTTTCCCGCTTTACTCGCTTTCCCCGGAGTTTGTGCGGTTTCCCCTAAAAGTTATACTATCGGAGAAGGGCAATTTAAACCGAATGAGTTAGTCGCTACAGGTTCTTACAAATTAACTGCTTTTAACAGTGATTCTGTCACTTTAGATGTTTTTGAAGGTTATTGGGGTGAAAAACCCAGTAATAAAGGCATTGATTTACAAATTTATGCAGGTAATTCTGCTAATCTTTATAATAGTTTCTTAACAGGGGCAGTCTCTGTGGCTTATCAAACTTTTGCCCCTGAACAAATCACAACCTTAGTACAAGATGCTACCGCAGGAAAATTCCAAATGAGCCAAGGATCTGGTACTGTTGTTAGTTATATGGTACTCAATCGTAATCAAAAACCCTTAGATCAACTTGAAGTACGACAGGCGATCGCCGCTTTAATTGATCGTCAATTAATTGTAGATAGAGTGTTACAAAAACAATCAGAGCCTTTATATAGCTTAATTCCCAATGTTTTTGAAGTGTCACAACCAGTTTTTCAAACCAAATATCAAGACAGTAATATTGCCCTCGCTAAAGAATTATTAACCAAAGCCGGTTTTTCTGCTACCAATCCTGCTACTGTTGAGATTTGGTATCCTTCAGCTTCCAAAACCCGTAGTGGGGTTGCTACTACTTTAAAAGCGATCGCCGATCAACAATTAGAAGGTATAATTCAATTTATCCCTAATGCCGTAGAAAGTGCCACTGCTTTTAGTAACTTAGGCAAAGGAATTTATCCCAGTTTTTTAGGTGACTGGTATCCTGATTTTCTTGACGCAGATAACTATATACAGCCTTTTTTACAATGCACTAAAGGGAATGAAAAAGATGGGTGTATGGAAGGAGGGGCGCAAACTCAAGGCTCATTCTTTTATAATACTAAAGTTAATCAATTGATAGATAAACAACGCCAAGAATCAGACAACCAAGTGCGTAAAACTGACTTTGGGGAAATTCAATCAATCATGGCAGAAGAAGTGCCTTATATTCCCCTCTGGCAAAATAAAGACTATGCTTTTGCACAAAATGGTATCACTGGAGTTACCATCAATCCTAGTCAAAATTTCCCTTTTTGGACTATAAAATGAGGAATTTAGAATTTAGAATTTAGAATTAGGCAATGATGAATTAGAAATTAGAAGAAATAAAATTATCAACTATTCACTCTATCACTATTCACCCTATCACTATTCACCCCATCACTATTCACCCCATCACTATTTATGACTTTGATTAAAAAAAAAGTTTGTATTACATTAGGGACTCGACCTGAAGCAATAAAATTAGCACCAGTTATTAAATGTTTTCAACAAGCAAAAGATTTTGATACTAAAGTCATTTTAACAGGGCAACATCGAGAAATGGTAGAACAAGTAATGAATTTATTTGACTTAAGTGCTACCGCCGATTTAGACATTATGCAACCAAAACAAAGTTTAAGTGATATTACCTGTCGCAGTTTACAAGGTTTAGAAAAAATATTTCAAGAGATTAAACCTCAATTAGTGGTAACTCAGGGAGACACTACCACAGCTTTTTCTGCCGCCTTAGCCGCTTTTTATCAACAAATACCTGTCGCTCATGTGGAAGCAGGACTACGAACAGACAACATTTATGATCCTTTTCCTGAAGAAGCAAATCGCCGTTTAATTTCTCAAATATCACAATTACATTTTGCACCGACAACCTTAGCGGTAGAAAACTTACACAAATCAGGAGTAACGGGAGAAATTCATCATACGGGTAATACCGTTATCGATGCTTTGCTTTCCGTTGCCGCTAAAAATCCTCCTTGTGAGATAAAAGGTTTAGATTGGCAAAAATATCGAGTCTTATTAGTCACAGTGCATCGTCGGGAAAATTGGGGTGAACCTTTAAAAAATATCATCACTGGTTTAAGATTAATCTTAGCTAAATTTCCTGATACTGCTATTTTATTACCCTTACATCGTAATCCCATTGTCAGAGAACCTTTACAAAAAGAATTAGGTAATCATGATAGAGTATTTTTAACTGAACCTTTAGACTATCAAGAATTAGTAGGAGCAATTAAGCGTAGTTTTTTACTTTTAACTGATTCTGGCGGTTTACAAGAAGAAGCCCCAAGTTTAGGAAAACCTGTCTTAGTTTTACGAGAAACGACGGAAAGACCAGAAGCAGTTACTGCTGGTACTGCAAAATTAATCGGCACAAAATCCTATCAAATTTTATCATCAGCCAGTAATTTATTAGCCAGTCAAGATAATTATAATCAAATGGCAGAGGCGATTAATCCCTTTGGAGATGGTAAAGCATCCAGTCGAATTGTCGAAATCTCTGGTAATTATTTAAGTTTTTAGCTTAAATTCTTTATTATACCGAAACGTCCACCCTTTCACGGGGGCAGGGAGGTAAGCTAAGATGAATTTAACTTACATTTATTAATTCAACCTTATTCTTATTAATTCAACCTTATTCTTAAATTTTTTATGCCAATTAATAAATAGCTAAACCTCTTTCATTTAACAAATAATTTACTGTTTTTTCTAATTGTTGTTGATTTTCAAAATTTCTATGGGCTCTGTATTCTTTTATTATACCCCATATCAATGCGTCTTAGCTTATCTTATATTCTATGACGGATGGTGTATTTGCTAACTTGTTCTTTTTTCCCCCATCTATAGCAACGGACAAGTTAGTTAGGACATTTCAATCCTTTAGGCAAGGGCTTTAAACCCTTTGTTAATGCCTTAAGCATTAAGGCGACTGCTATACCACTAATTATTGAGCTGATACAATCTTCTCTTCATTTTTCTTCCCTAGTTCTTCACATTCTTTTGATAGGCTTTCTCTATAGTTTATACAGAATATATTATCTATGGTTACTCCTTTCTCTGTCTATAGCGGTAACAACAAATCCCTATTAACGAATGCTCTTTTGGATGTTAATTCTGGTGTTACTGTCAATGTAAGTTCAATTACATTAAATGCCTCGGCATCCGATGCAGTCAATTTTTATGATGGTTCTCTTACGGCTTTAGGTATTGGCTCAGGGTTGCTTCTGACTTCAGGAACTACCCCAGGAACCATTAATACAAGCAGTGGGTTTGGTAATGATAATAGTGGAACCAGTGGCTTGAATAATGGTGATGCCGATATTAATGCGGTAGTAAATACGGTTTTTCAAACCCAATCCTACGATGCGACTAGCTTGGCGTTTGATTTTACTGTTGCTGACCCTAACGCTACATCTATCAGTTTTAATCTCGTGTTCGGTTCTGATGAATATCCTGAATGGGTGGATTCCTTTGTAGATTCGGCGATTGTGATAGTCAATGGGATCAACTATGCCTTGTTTAATCATGATCAGAATCATCCTTTAAGTGTGATTAGTCCTAACTTAGCGGCGGGTTATTTCCAGGATAATTCTACCAATAGTTTGCCCATTGAATACGATGGGATCAGCCATCTTCTGAAAATTGTTGCACCGATTAATGCAGGAGGAGCGAATAATCACATTAAAATTGCGATCGCGGATACGGGGGATCATATTCTTGACAGTGGTGTTTTTATCTCTAATCTTTCGGCAGGAACTACTCCAGGTTCTGGGGTAGTAGGTATAACTCCTCCTGGTGCAACAACGAACAATAACGATGTGGTAACAGGATCAGCTCAGGATGAATTTATCGATTTAAAAGGAGGCGACGATATTGGCTATGCAGGAGCAGGTGATGACATTGTAGTTGGCGGTGCGGGGAATGACTCCATTTACGGAGGTACTGGCAATGATCAAATCAAGGGAGATGCAGGTAATGATTATCTGGACGGAGGCGATGGACTTACCGATACCGCCGTTTTTTCTGGGGCCAGCACAGAATACAGCCTTATCTATAATGCAATAAACGGTAGCTATACGGTTACTGATAGTAAAACGGGTCTTAACGCAGAAAGCACGGATACATTGATCAATGTTGAGTTGGCTCAATTTAGTAACGGGCTTTTTAACATTACCACCAGTGGATTTTCTTCTATTTCCAGTCCTCCGCCTCCTCCCACTAACACCCCTGGTTCTGTTGTCATTAGCGGTATTACCTCCGCAGGAAATGTTCTGACGGCTTCGGTAAGTGACCCCGATGGTATTTCAGGTACTGTCAGCTATCAATGGCAAAAGTCCAATGACAATGGTGCGACATGGAACAATGTTGGTATTAACAGTAATACCTATACTATTATCTCTGCTGATTCTGGGGCAATTGTCCAGGTGATTGCGTCCTATACCGATAATGGGGCGATCGCCGAATCTCCTGTGAGTGCTATCAAAACGATTTTGAATACGAAGAGTGGTGATTTAGTTGTAACGTTGATGCAACTGAAGGCTCCTTTAGGAGCGAGTAATGTCAATCCTCTAACCACTTTGCTACAAGATGCAATTGATCTGGGTTTGTCCCCTAACACCGCTGCGATCGCCATCAAAACCGTATTAGGTCTGCCAGCGGACATTAAGCTTCAAAGCTATGATGCCTATGCAATTTTACAGGCGACTCCAACCAACGCCCAAGCACTTACCGTCGAAAAAGTAGCGGTACAAGTGGCGATTCTGACTTCCCTCTCGGATGATGATAAGGGACTCAATTTAACCTCTGCCATTATTAATGCGGCTGCCAATAATAAGATCCTAAACCTCTCTAACGCCAATGACTTGGCGGCTATTCTTGGGCTTAATATTACAGGTTTAACTAAAGCTAATTACCCTCAACCGCTCAAAGAGATTTTTGACCGCAATAACAGTATGTCCGATGCGATCGCGAATGGTGGTGGTGTCAGTGTTATTGAACAGATATGGCAAGATTTACTCAGTATTCAAGATGGTATTAACTCCACCTCGATCGCTGATCTAAGTATTCACATTAACCAGGCACCCATAGGAACAGCAACCGCAACCTTGACCCAAGGAACACAAGGTTCTGCTTATATCCTTAAGGCAACTGATTTGCTACTCGGTTTCAGCGACTCAGACGGTGGAACTTTATCCGTAACTAACCTAGGAGCGAACGTTTCTGGCACTTTTACCAGTAATCCGAACAATACATGGACATTCACACCTACCACCAATTACAACGGACCCGTAGAACTCAGCTATACCGTCATTGACGGCCAAGGAGGCAGCATATCAGCCAACCAACTATTTGTCCTGAAACCCATTCCATCCCTTCCCGTTTTTACAGGAACTCCCAATGCTGACAACCTGATTGGAACAACGGGAGCAGATAATCTAGTCGGTTTAGCCGGAAATGATACCTATACCGTCAATAATCCTGGTGACATCGTTGTTGAAGACTTGAATGCTGGAACAGATACGGTTAACGCTTCTATTTCCTACACCCTAGTAGATAACGTGGAAAACCTAATGCTACAAGGCACGGCTATTGATGGCACAGGCAACGGACTCGCTAATAGTATCACGGGCAATGCCAGCAATAATGTCCTCACAGGCGGTGCTGGCAATGATGTTCTTAATGGTGGGGTCGGTAATGATACCCTCAATGGAGGAACAGGAGCTGATACCCTTATTGGTGGAACAGGTAACGATACCTATATCAGAGATAACGTAGGGGATGTAGTAACAGAAACCTCTACCCTGTCCACAGAAATTGACACGGTTCAATCCTCTTTTACCTATACTTTAGGAGCAAACTTAGAAAACCTAATCTTAACAGGTACAACGGCTATTAATGGAACAGGTAATACCCTCAATAACCGCATTACCGGTAATAGTGCAGCCAATATTCTCCATGGAGGAACAGGAGCTGATACCCTTATTGGTGGAACAGGTAACGATACCTATATCAGAGATAACGTAGGGGATGTAGTAACAGAAACCTCTACCCTATCTACAGAAATTGACACGGTTCAATCCTCTTTTACCTATACTTTAGGAGCAAACTTAGAAAACCTAATCTTAACAGGTACAACGGCTATTAATGGAACAGGTAATACCCTCAATAACCGCATTACCGGTA
>NZ_VRZC01000034.1 GCF_016743215.1 Geminocystis sp. GBBB08 | reverse complement strand
TAGCCTTGACTAATGCCGATCTTGTCGTGGTGTAACCCAAAAAAAATGGTGGGGTGTGCATCGCCCTAGATTACTGTTTTATGACAGAGCAATCCCATTGGTTTTGTTTTCCGATATAATCGTAACAAATAAAAGCGATCAAACCCTCTTGTAACAAAGCAATACCCCACAATCGATCTTTCTTACCAAACTCTGGGTTTAAACTTACTATCATTTAAAATAACTACATTTTCCCCTGATTGAGCTAAGACATATAAACCCTTACGATAAGCATAATTACCAATATGCTCTGGTACAATCATCCCGGCTACCGCTCCTAAAGCATTCACATCTCGATAACGAGGCATTAATTCCTTAAATTTACCTAACCTCTCCAAATGCTCATCCACATCCCCTTGAGAAAGTTTACTTTTCACTTCCACTAAAATTGCTTCCGTTTCGTTAACTACTAACAAATCAATCTGTAAACCACCCGTCGCCCTTTTTACCGACACATCTGGGAGAAACTCATGAACATCAATGCCTTTTTCTTGAAATAATCGCACTACAGCAGGACGCACTTGCCATTCAACAAACTCCCCTAAACGATTACCTAATTTACCGATTTGCTCATCGGTTTTTTTACTTTGTTGTTTCAGTAGTCTTTCTGTTTCTCGAAAACGTCGATCAGTTTCGGCAAAACGTTCTTTTATTTCCTGAAAACCTCGATCAGTTTCTTGAGCTTGTTCCTTCAGTAATTGTTCTGTCTCTTTTTGAGCCTCGATTAACTCTTTTAATAATTGCCAAACTTCTTCGGAGGTGGTAGTCATAATCAATGATCTTCAAAAATACTTACATTTACATTATAGAACCTATTTGATATTTACGCCTGTAACCCAAATAACAAAAGGCTTTGACGAGATTAAAGTATTTCTTCTGAAATCATTATTATGTAACCATTCTAAAAAAGATACCAAATGGGTTCTATAGCAATCCTAAATCAGTTGTCAAATATTTTATAGTACAAATAAATTATTAAATGCTTATGAAACAAGGGGTTTAAACCCTTTGCCTTGAAATTTGTCATGTTGATTTTGCCACGAATCATTTAAGATTGCTATATTTCTGTCTCTGCCAATAAAACTTGATGATGAAGAGGAAAAATATTGATGCTGAAATTAACTTTTCTTAACTTTAATTAAATTTTTTAGGAAAATAACTAACCATAAATAGCTATTTTTTTCTCATTATACTTATGCCACAAACTATAAGATAAAGAATAAATAAGAGAAAATAAAAAGATAAATAGACGATTTAATCATAAGAATTGATTTCTTGTTTATGGTTGATAAATATCTATTGCCATACTTTTGAGTTCCATAGTTAATTCTTAATTATTCTTTGTTATGGTCTATTAATCATGGATTATTGTATTTTTAGATACAGAAAATCTTCAGTAAAACAGATCAATATTTAACAGTTAATTGAAGACTTAAGTCATTAAATCCTCAATTCTTATGTAGTTTAGGATGAAAAACATACCAATAAAAATCAATGGTGATGATCTCAAAAACAACAAAGAAAAAAACTTCTAGGTCACAAATCCAAGATAGTTTTATACTTAATTCTATAGCTCGTGTTAAAAATTTATTCTCTCCTTATCAGTTAGCCTGTATTCCTTTAACTGCTCTTATTTTTGTAGTATGGAATATGGCAGCAAATGCTCAGGGTTTTGGACAACCTGAAGATGTCGGACAACTTAAAATTATTTTAGATTCTGTATTTTTATTGATTACAGGAACTTTAGTTGTCTTCATGAACGCTGGTTTTGCAATGTTAGAAACTGGTTTTTGCCGCCAAAAAAATGCTGTTAACGTCTTAGCAAAAAACCTCATCGTATTTGCCATTGCTTCCATCGTTTATTGGGCCATAGGCTATGGTTTAATGTACGGTAATGGTAATGGTTTTATCGGTTTAGATGGTTTTTTCTTTCATGGTAGTAGTCTTCCCTACAGTGACTCAGAAGCCTTTGAAATAGCCAAAAAAGTTGTTGACGGGCAAGAAGTTGAGGTAAAAACCTTGACAAAAGTACCTGAATCAATTTCTTTCTTTTTCCAATTAGCTTTCTCCGCAACCGCCGCCACTATCGTATCTGGTGCAGTAGCTGAAAGAATCCGTTTTGATGCCTTTTTAATCTTCAGTGTTTTATTAGTAGGTATCGCTTACCCCATTACAGGACATTGGATTTGGGATGGTGGTTGGTTAGCGGAGATGGGATTTAAAGATTTTGCCGGGTCAACAGTAGTTCACTCCGTTGGCGGTTGGGCAGCATTAATGGGGGCTGCAATTTTAGGTCCTCGTCAAGGTAAATATAGCAACGATGGTACAGTCCACGCTATACCAGGTCATAATATGAGTATTGCTACTCTGGGATGTTTAATTCTTTGGATTGGCTGGTTTGGTTTTAACCCCGGTTCGGAATTAGCCGCTACTGGTAATATTCCTTATATTGCTTTAACAACAAACCTTGCCGCCGCCGCTGGTGGTCTTACTGCTACGGCTACTTCTTGGATTAAAGATAGTAAACCTGATTTATCGATGATTATTAACGGTGTATTAGCCGGTTTAGTGGGAATTACTGCTGGTTGTGCTGATGTAACCTATATTGGTGCCGTTATTATTGGAGCCATCGCCGGAGTAATTGTGGTTTTTGCCGTAGGATTTTTTGATCAGGTGTTAAAAATAGATGATCCCGTAGGTGCAACTTCTGTACATTTAGTTTGTGGAGTTTGGGGAACTTTAGCAGTCGGTATTTTTAGTACTAATGGTCATAGTTTTTTTACCCAATTAATCGGTGTTTTAACCGTTGGTGGTTTCACCGTTGTCATGAGTACTATTTTCTGGTATGCCATTAAATTTACTATTGGCATTAGAGTTCATCCAGAAGAAGAAGTCAAAGGTTTAGATATTTCTGAACATGGCATGGAAGCCTATAGTGGATTTGTCAAAGAAGCTGACATTCTTGCAGGTGGTTTTTCTAGCACCATCGGTGAAGTTAGTTCCGGACTCGAAATGTAATTAGGAATCAGGAATCAGGAATCAGGAATAGGGATTTTTTTGCTTTAGGGAGGGGTTTCCGTTTAAAATTTACTTAATATAGTCTTAATTTAACGGAATGACCATAATTGCAATTATTTGCTTTATTTTTTTATTATTTCAAACTGTTTGTTTTTTTATTCTTCTTAGTCGCTTATTTCGAGGTGCAACTCGTTTTCCTCCTTTAAAATCTCAATTCCCTCATCCTTCTCTTTTAGGTAAAGTTAGCGTAGTTGTGCCCACTCTAAATGAAGTCGATCGTCTCGATAAAATGTTAGAAGGCATTACCCGTCAAAGCTATGAAGTCAAAGAGATTTTAATAGTTGATAGTAACTCCCAAGATGGTACAAGGGTAAAAGTCATAAAAGCCTCACAAAAAGATCCCCGTATTCGTCTAATTACAGATCCTCCTTTACCCACTAATTGGGTAGGCAGACCTTGGGCATTACATAATGGTTTTCTAAGTAGTTCAAAAAGTAGTGAATGGATTTTAGGCATAGATGCCGATACCCAACCCCAAAAAGGGTTAATTCCTAGCTTGTTAAATTTTGCCAATACTCATAATTATGATGTGGTTTCCCTTTCCCCTCAATTTATCCTTAAATATGTCGGAGAATGGTGGTTACAACCAGCTTTATTAATGACTTTAATTTATCGTTTCGAGTCTTCGGGAGTTGATGCTAAAAGTCCAGAAACTGTCATGGCAAATGGACAATGTTTTTTAATTAAACGTAAAGTTTTAGAAGCGGTAAATGGTTATAGTAGTGCTTCTAACTCTTTTTGTGATGATGTGACTTTAGCTCGTTATATTGCTAGTAAAGGTTATAAAGTTGGCTTTGCTGATGGCGCAAACATTATCAAAGTGAGAATGTATGAAGGTTTCCTCGAAACATGGAAAGAATGGGGGCGATCGCTTGATCTCAAAGATGCCACTTCTAAGGTAGGGTTATGGGCAGAATGTGGCTTTTTAATGTTAATTCAGGCTTTACCGTTACCTATTATTATCATAGGCTTTCTATTCTGCTCTGAGCTTAATTTTCTCAGTTTTTACTTATTGTTTACTTTAAATTGTATTTTATTATTAATTCGTTTTGCCTTGTTAATTGCCATTGCACCTTCCTATCAATTCACGAAATCAGCAAGAGAATTATTCTTTTTCTTGTCACCCCTAGCCGATATTTTAGCAGTATTGAGAATTTTCTTATCAGCCATCAAAAAACCCCGTCAATGGCGAGGAAGAATCTATAATTAAAGATGTTTATTAATTAAGTAAAAATGGAGAATCAACTAAATTTAGATTATCAATATCCCGTTGTCGAAATGTTCCATTCTATTCAAGGAGAAGGTTTTTATAGTGGAGAAAATTCCTTTTTTATTCGTTTAGCAGGGTGTGATGTTTATTGCCCTTGGTGTGATCAAAAAGAAACTTGGTCAATAAAAAAATATCCTTTATTAACAGTAGAAAATATTAAAAATAAACTAACTAATATTAACACCAAACATATTATTATTACCGGCGGTGAACCTTTATTACATGATTTATTACCTTTAACCAAAACTCTCAAAAATTTAGGCTATAAAACTCATTTATAAACATCAGGATCCCATCTTTTTACCGGTGAATTTGATTTGGTAACTTTTTCCCCTAAAACCTATAAAAAACCCCATGAAACTATCTATAATTATGTCAATGAATTAAAGGTAGTAATTAATGATGAAAACGATTTAATTTGGGCAGAATCTGAAGCTAAAAAACTACCCATTAATACTCTTAAATATTTACAACCCCAATGGGAAAATCCTGATAGTCAAGAGTTAATTTTTAACTATATTCTTCATCATCATCAATGGCGTTTAAGTTTGCAAACTCATAAATTTATAGGGGTTAGATAGTAGTTTTCCCAATTCTATTATGAGGGTAGGAATTATAAAACTTATTCTGTTATGAAAAGTTAATAAATTTTGATACACTGGCATAACAAACTTGGTAGAACCAAAAAATCAAGGCTATTTACTTATTATCTAACTTTAACTAAAGTGACAAAAAACCCCACCTTTTAACGGGTAGGGCTTTGATTTTTAAAGATTTTTAACTATAGTTTATACAGCTACGGTTTTTTTACTACTAGAGCTTAATTCACCTTTAGCATATTTTTTCGCAAAATCATCAAGGCTTACTTGTTTAATTTTACTAGCATTTCCTGCTGTCCAAAATTGTTGATAACGCTCTAAACATACTTGTTTCATATATTTAATAGAGGGTTTCAAAAAGTGACGAGGATCGAAGTTAGAAGGATCTTTGAAAGCTGCTTCACGAATGGCTGCTGTAATAGCTAAACGGTTATCAGTGTCAATGTTTACTTTCCGAACACCGCTCTTAATTCCTTTTTGGATTTCTTCTACGGGTACACCATAGGTTTCAGGTATATTACCACCATATTTATTGATCAAATCTAACCATTCTTGAGGTACAGAAGAAGAACCGTGCATTACTAAGTGAGTATTAGGTAATTTAGCATGGATTTCTTCAATACGACTGATAGCTAGAATTTCCCCAGTGGGTTTACGAGTAAATTTATAAGCACCGTGACTTGTACCGATGGCTACGGCTAAAGCATCTACTTGAGTTCTTTCTACAAATTCTACCGCTTCATCAGGATCAGTTAAAAGCTGAGAATGATCTAGTTTACCTTCAAAACCGTGACCATCTTCTGCTTCACCCATACCAGTTTCCAGAGAACCTAAACAGCCTAATTCACCTTCAACACTAGCACCTACAGAGTGAGCTACTTTAACTACTTCTGCGGTAACGTTAACATTATATTCAAAGGTTGCAGGGCTTTTAGCATCTTCTTGTAATGAACCGTCCATCATAACGCTAGTAAAACCGTTACGAATAGCAGAGTAACAAGTAGCAGGACTATTACCATGATCTTGGTGCATAGCAATGGGAATATGAGGATAAGTTTCTGCTGCCGCTAAAATCAGATGACGGAGGAAATTTTCCCCAGCATAACTACGAGCGCCACGAGATGCTTGTAAAATTACGGGGCTATCAGTTTCATTAGCCGCATCCATAATGGATAAAATCTGCTCTAAGTTATTAACGTTAAATGCAGGGATACCATAATCATGTTCGGCTGCGTGATCTAATAGTAACCTCATGGGAACTAAAGCCATAAATACCCTCCTTTATCTTTTTTTTATTTAATTTAATATTTTCTTTGTTAAGAATCTTAACTCATTATGGTTCAATATTGGGATTTTTTTTGTCTTTCTTAAGTTGACACTCACAAGTTAATTTCTGTTTGAGAGGGAAAGTAATCAGTAATCAGTAATCAGTAATGGGTAACAAGGGGTTTAAAACCCTTGGCTATATTTGACAACTCCTCTGCCGTCATGCGAGAGGATTCAAGCGTTCACCGAATGATGCCTTTCAAAAGTGAACTTTTTACTTGGTCTTACTCTTTCTCCACAAGCTGTAGCGATATGCCCTACCGCCAAATACTACAGACGTTTACTTGAAATTGGCTTGGTTTTTGCCTTTTATTGTCCGTAACCACATCGAAGGATGTTTTTTTAATTATAGCTCACTAATTCCCTGAAGGGCAGGGTTTTAGACCCACGATTTTTTGATAATTAATTTTGTCTATCCCACTTTAAAATAAATTTCAAAGCTAATAGCTGACGTTATCTAAAGATAACTAAATTTCTCTTTTCTCTTCCTAATTCCTCATTTCTCATTTTTAATTACTTCTTTTTTCTCTCCAATTAGCTCTTCTTTCTTCCATATTTTGGGAAAATTGTTGACGTTGTTGAGGAGTTAAGACTTCTCTTGTTTCTAACATACTCTCAAATCGTAAATTATTCATTTGTTGCTGTAAAGCTGATATTTTCTGATGTTGAGCTCTCAAGTTATTTTGAGATTCATTATTTTGCATCATAGTTGACATTTTTTCTCTTTCTATGCGCATTTGTTCTCGAATACTGGTCATTTGTGGCTCAAATTTAGTCCGAATAGATTCTATTCGTTGTTTTTGTTCGGCACTAAGATTTAGTTTTTCCATTAATTTATCTCCTTTATTTTCGCCTCTTTGTTTTGTAGGGCTGGTGTTTTGAGCGATTTCTGTGGTTGAATTAATAGAATTAAAAATGGGTTTTTCCGCAGCAACGGCATTGAAACTAATACCCATAGTGGTTAAGGTGATGAAAGTGAGAAGGTAATTAATTTTACTTTTCATGATGTGATTTTCTCCTAATATGGTAAAAATTGATTGATTAAAACTTTAAAATTCGCCATTAATATTGGCTGTGTGAGATTCTGGATCTTGTGCCATTGAGCCATACCAACTGTTAACCAAAAAAGTTTCTAAGTTTTCCGTTTCCGAAGCCATTTGAGTTGCTGGTTTCAGATTGATGTTGAAAAAATAACTGCCTATGATTAATAAAGTAGTTATCAACGTTCCCGAAAAGAATAAACTCTTCTGAATTAACTTGATAGATGTTTTTTGCGGCTCAGAAGATTCATTAGCGATCACTTTGAAAATGAACTCTTCACAAGATTTAGTTTCTGGGGGAGTATTGGGGTAATAAGTTTTTAAAAAACCCACTAATTCTTCATCGTCAAATGAATTATCAGAAGTTGTTTTGTTCATAAATTAACTCCTTGTTGTTCTAAAAATTGACGTAAAATTTGTCTTGCTCTAAATAATCTTGATTTCACCGTACCCACAGGAATAGATAAAATTTCGGCAATGTCTTTTTGAGGTAAATCTTCTAAATCATGTAATACAATCACCGCACGATGTTCAAGACTAATATTTTGCAATGCTAACTCTATCAATTCTTGATAATGCAAATGTAATAAATCTGTTTGAGGGTGATTGGTTGATTCACCTAAATCGGTGTGCAAAGATTCTTTGACTTTATCAAGATGAGCCTGTTGACGATGACGATCGCGCTTAAGAGCTAAAACATGATCAGAAGCGACATTCCAACAAATACGATAAAGCCAAGTAGAAAAATATTTTGCTTCTCGTAACTTAGGCAATGCTTTCCACGTTTTTAAAAATACCTCCTGTTGTAAATCGTCAAGTAATTCGCTGCCGCATAACTTATATAAAGTAGCCCTAACTTTGTGTTGATACCGTTGGTATAGTAAACGAAAGGAATTTTGATCGCCCTTTTGGCATTTTCGCACTAAATCCAAATCAGTAATCTCTGCATTATTATTCGCTCTTGACTTGATCATCTTTATTTTTTGCTGTAGTCATATCTTTAGACGGTGAAGGGAAGTAAAAAGGTTCATTTTCAAAAAATCGATCGCCATAAACTTATAAAACCTACCTTAACTATTATAATACGATTACCAAAACCCAAAATATATGTATTATAAGGTCATAAAATGGAATCAGGACAAAAATAAGCTATTAATAAAAGAGAGAGGAATTTCATTTGAAGCGGTTTTAGCCAATATCGCTCAGGGGAATGTTTTAGACGATTATATTCATCCTAATCAAGAAAAATACCCCAATCAACGACTAATGATCGTCAAAATACAAAATTATTGTTTTCTAATCCCTTATGTAGAGACAGAGACAGAAATTTTCTTGAAAACGATTATTCCTTCTCGAAAAGCCACAAAACAATATTTAGGTAAAGATTCATGAATATATTAGATCAAGATGAACAAAATTTGTTAGAGTCCTTTGAAAATGAAGAATGGCAGTCAGTCGGAGATGCTCAACGTCTTCAACAAATAAAAAGTTATGCTAAGGCTACTCTTGCACAGGATAAAAAAATTACATTAAGATTATCTTCTCTTGATTTAGAGGCGATTCAAACAAGAGCAATCGAGGAAGGAATACCCTATCAAACTCTAATTTCTAGTGTTTTACATAAATTTGTCACGGGGAGATTAATAGAATCTCAAGATTAACAGATCAATTATTAACCTAGCTAGATTTTCTAACACCTTCATTATTTGAGTTTTGAGATAAGGAAAATCCTTGCAAATAAAATAAACAATAGACAACTCCAACCAAGTCAGACAAGAGGCAAAAGATATTGATTTAGACGATTTGAATATTAAAAGGGAAGGGGGAAAAGTAATAAGAATAGATTTTAAAACTCCTAAAATGGATTTTTCCCGGTTTATTTTATTAGTATTATTGTACTGGTGCAAGATCTGAGTTCAAAAAATCGCTCGCCATAAACTTATGAAAGATCCTAAAATTAAATACAATAGTTACATTAATTTAACTGAATCTTGACCATGAATAACACCATCAAAAATATCGCCTTATCTACCCTTACCCTAGCTAGTGCAATTGTATTGTCGGGGGGGTAACTCCTAACTCTGCCTATGGTATAACTGTTGTTGCACCCAATCAACAAAGTAATAGTGCAAATAGTACAGCCTTGAGTGACCTCAATCGTGCCTATCAAATGCAATATGGAGCATCTTTATTAACAGGCATTAACATTGGAGATCAGATTACAGGTTTGACTTTTCGTATTGCTTCAAATAGTTCAAGATCTTCTTCTCCAGCGACAACTTTTGCAGACTACGAGATTTATCTTGCCCAAGCCGTTAATTCTGTTGCTAATATGAGTACCACCTTTGCTAGTAATATGTCCAATACCTCTCAAGTGCGAGATGGTGGTTTATCCTTTAGTGCAGGTGCTTTTCAGGGCGGTGCTGTTAACCCTACTACGAACCCCTTCGGCCCTGTCATTAATTTCGATACTCCTTATACCTATCAAGGAGGAGATTTAGTGGTGTTAATTCGTCATACTGCCGGTTCTTCCGATGTCGGCTTTTTGTACTCTCTAAGTACTACTGCTTCTGGTTATGGCACTGACTATCGAGCCTTTTTTGGAACTAGCTTTGGTGCAACTACAGGATCTCAAAATAGTCTGCACATAACTCAATTTTCTGTAACTCCTACTGCTGTACCTGAACCTGTAACCATTTTAGGCACTCTTCTAGCAGGGGGTATTGGTATGGCTTTCAAAAAGAAAAAAGATTTAAACTAAAACCAAGTAGGTGATGAATGAGAAGAATATTAAAATTAGCGGTGTAGAGTAGAATTAGTTTAGGAGTAACGGCTAATTACTCTTAATGAAATACTTGTAAACTATTAAAAGGATTTTAATATGAGTACAGTAACAGATAACGACTTAAGAGAGTTAAAGGATTTAATAACTCAATTAAGCGATCGCATGGAAACGAGATTTAACCAAGTAGATCGTAAAATCGAGAAATTAACAGAGGATATAAATGAGGTAAAAGTTGAGACAGCTACCATTAAAAGCGATGTTAACGGATTAGGTAAAAGGTTAGATAATCTTGAGTTTACTAATCGAGGTATTTTTATAATCGTTATCAGTGGATTACTATTAGCAACTAACTATTAAGTATTAATGTAAGTCATGCAAGATCTTAGTCTAATAGACTTCTCCAGAAAATAGGGAACAGATTTAAGGTTTTTTATCATTAGGCTTTGAGTCTGTAAATACATACTACTTACCCATTTTTTAACTAAACAAAGGGTTTAAACCCCTTGCAAAAACCGCGCACTTTTTTAACTTAGATCTTGCAAAATAAAAACTAAGATCAAATTGATTAAGTTTAATCTGAAATTTTTTCACTTTTCCTTTTTCCCTTTTCCCTAACTTCTGCAAGAAGTCTCATAAATTAATTTCACTTTTTTATTATTTTTAACCATAAATCTTCAACAACGGTATAAAAAACAGGCACAAAAATTAAACTGAGAATAGTAGAGGTTAATAATCCGCCAATAATTGCCACTGCCATAGGTTGTCTTAATTCTGCACCAGCACCTAATCCCATGGCAATAGGTAACATTCCTAAAATAGTCGAAAAAGTTGTCATTAAAATTGGGCGAAATCTAGTCATCCCAGTTGTTATAATTGCTTCTTGACGAGAAATTCCTTTTTTTCGTAATTGGTTAGCATAATCCACTAACAATAAAGCATTTTTGTCTAATAATCCTAATAAGAAAATTACCCCTAACAACGAAATCATACCAAAAGCACTTTGGGTAATTAGTAACGCTAACATTGCACCAACAATAGATAAGGGTAAAGATAAGGCTACCACTATCGGTTCTAATAAACTACCGAACAATACCCATAATAACAATAACATGAAGGCGATCGACAAGATAAAAATAATGCCAAATTGTCTGGCAATTTCTTTCATTCTCGCAGAATCACCTCCAAGAGAAAGGGTGACATCAGCAGATAAAAGGGGTTGAATTTCTGTGACAAGTTTTTTGGTTAAATCTCCTAATGCTTCTCCTTGGGCTAAGTTTGCTGAAAAAGTTATAGCTCTTTTACCGTTAAAATGTTCAATAATGGGGATATTGTTATTTTCTTGGGGGATAATTTCTGAAGGAGAAACAGTTAAATCGGTTAAGCCAGAAAAATTTTCTAATTTTGTTTTAACTTTTAATGCGCTTTGAGAAACAGAAGTAAGATTATCACCTAATAGACGAAATGAAAAAGGTTTCTCATCTCCGGTGTCAACAAATTTAATATCTTCAACACTAATATTTACTGCTTTGAGGGGAGGTAAACTTTCTCTAACCTTATTTTGCACCTCGAAGGTATTAATTTTTCGATCGTTTTTTAACTTAATATAAATTTTACCTAAGTTCGGTTGTCCTCGAAAACCGACTATATTAAAAATAGATTCTATTTCCGGAATGTCTAAAATTACCTTTTCAATTTTTTCCCCAACACGGCGAGTACGTCTTAAAATAAAACCATTAGGATTCTGTTTAATATCACTTAACCAATTAAAACCAGAATTATCATCATTAATAGTAGTAGTATTTTCTGCCGAATTTTGATTGAGTTTCCAGTCAGTAGGAATTTTCGGCAAGTCAGTGGTATAAATGATATTAAATTCTCCTCTGTCTAATTGCGGAATAAAACCTTGAGGAATCAGAGGAATTAAGGCAACACCAACGATAAAACTAACTAAAGCGAAGAATAAAATTATTTTACGATGAGATAATGACCAAATCAATAAATCACGGTATTTTTTCATTATCTTTTCTATTCCTTGCCTTTTACCTTTTGCTTTTTCTTCTTTTAAGGGGGATAAAGGAGGTTGTTTTTTCCCTAACCAAAGCATTGCTAAAACTGGAGATAAAGTGCGCGCTACTAATAAGGAAAAAATCACTGCCGCCGAGACAGTTAAACCAAAAGCCTTAAAAAACTGCCCAACATTTCCGCTAGTTAAGGCAACAGGTAAAAAAACTGCCACGATAGTTAAAGTAGAAGCTGATACCGTTAAACCAATTTCATCACTTCCTTTTATTGCTGCTTCCTTTGGTGATTCTCCATTTTCGATATGACGCATAATATTTTCCACATCGACGATGGCATCATCTACCACAATTCCGATAACTAAGGCTAAGGCTAATAAAGTAATAGTTTCTAAATTAAAATTACCTATTGCCATAACAATAAAAGTGCCAAGTAGAGAAAGAGGAATCGCTAAAGCGGTGATAAGAGTAGCAGTAAAATTACCAAGAAAAGGAAGAATCACTAACACTGCCAAAATAATTGCCAATAAAAGAGTGTCAATAGTTGCTTGAGTCGCTTCTTTTATATAACCTGCTTCCGTTTGTGCCATATTTATGGTTATATCTGTCAAGGAAGATTCCCATTTTTTCATCACAGACTCAACAGATTTAACTACCTTTAAAGTATTGCCATCTCCTCGTTTAATAATAGAAATTCCTAACCCTTCTTTACCGTTAAAACTAACAAAACTAGGGATTATATCTTTATCTTCAGCAAAATCTAACCCGAAAACCTTTACCTTCAAAATACCGTCTATATTTTTAAAAGCGGGAAGAATCTGATTGTTAACCACTTCTGCTATTTCTTCCAAACTCTTATTCTGGCTAGTCAAAACATAACTAATGGCAGAAGACTCATTTAAGTTATAGGGAATAATTTCGATTTGCGTTTTTTCTGGTAACTTAACGTTAGAGATGGCATTTTCAATAATTTTTGTTGCCGAATCAAGAGTATCACCAGCGAAAAAAAGAGAAGTAATTACTGTCTCATTTGGATAAGTAGTAGAAACGATATTTTCTATTGACTCAAGATTCAATAACGGTTTTTGTAAAGGATTTGTCAACTTATTTTCTGTATCAATGGCAGTCTCAAAATTTCCAGAAGCGCGAATAATCACCACCGGAAAAGTCACATCTGGAAATAACGCATATTGGAGAGAAGAAAAAGCCAATAATCCAGCTACACTAACTGCTATCCAAAAATTAATCGTTAACCAAGGATGTTGAATAGCAAATCGAGAAATATTTAACCGTTGACGCAAAGAGGCCATGAATTTAGAATTTAGAACGAGTAATGGGCAATAATAAATAACTAATGACTAATAACAAATGACTAATGACTAATAAAAATTTTTTTTCTGCTATTAAATATTCATAAAGTTTGATAATTGATCTTAAACAATATTCTCTTTCCTTTCTCATTCATCATTTTTAATCATCAATTTATCATTCCTCATTTATCATTCTTCATTTTTTATTCTATACTTTTGATCATTACAAAACTAATTGTCAACTTTTCATTGTCACTTGTCAATTGCAATCATTATGTCAGAGTTAAACTTTCCTCGTGAAAATCAAGAAGAAAATCCACACGAAAATCTAATCAATAATTTAGATAACTCTTTCACTGCTGAAGAATGGGAAATACCTGAGCAAGATCCTGTAGTTTTTCAAACACATTTTTATGGTATAATGGAGATGTATAGTGATGAAGAAACTGTAGCAAATTATCTTAATGATCATCAAGGGTGGTTTGTGCGATGTGCTTCACCCATGAAAGCAGAACCTTTCGGCGAAAACGGTTATACTTTAATTATCGGTCATTATGGTGCTTTTGGCTACAATGTTGAACCACAAATGAGTGTAATCTTAGAGCCTCCACAATCTAAACATTATTCTATGTATTCTGTGCCTAATCCTCAATTTAATCATCCGGGTTATGAAGTTAATTATACATCAATTATGGATATTGAGTCTATACCTGTCTCCCAAGCCTCTCTTGGCATCAAAAAAGTTTATTCTCTACACAGCCAAAAAACTCCCCCCGATACCATTACTAAAATTAATTGGCAGTTAGATTTACAAGTCAAAGTCAAATTTCCTCGTTTTATCTATAAACTACCTATGTCAATGATTCAAAATACTGGCGATCGCCTTTTAAGTCAAATCGTCAAACAAATATCTCCTCGTTTAAGTTATAAAGTGCAAAAAGATTTTCATTCTCGTTTTGATTTACCTATCCCACCGAAAACCGCGCGCACTTGTAATTCGCTAAAATAATCAATGGTAAGCCAAGAAGCATTTAAGTTACATTTTTTCCTAACTCCTAACAAGGTAATGGGCTTAAACCCCTTGTTACCAGTTGCCTTGACTCAAACTTTTACCTCTTCGCTATCCTAAAGTGTCAACTTAGAGGCAAACTAGCTTATGATGAAAATAAATAATAGTTAGTGGGTAAATGGTAATTTTCTTAATGATGACTTGTCAATTATGAATGAAAAAAGTTTAAGTTTGTGGGAAAAAATAGAATTAGTAACTAAAGAAGCCTTAATCAAAAAAGTTTTACATCCTATTCCTACTCACTATCAAATTATAGAAGAAAAAGGTATTCAATTTATTGTTAGAATCTTAGAAAACTTGGATAAAAAAGATAAAGCGAAAAAAAAACAAAAGGCAAAACAAAAAGAATCAAACTCAAACTTTAACCCTTTTTTACCCTATGAAAAAGATTTATTTATTGCTGATATTCATAATCATCACGTCTTAATTTTAAATAAATTTAATGTTGTTAATCATCATCTATTAATTATTACCCGTGAATTTGAATCCCAAGATAGTATCTTAACGTTTGAAGATTTTACCTCTTTATGGACGGTTTTAAAACAAATAAATGGTTTCGGTTTTTATAATGGCGGTAAAATTTCAGGGGCTTCTCAACATCATAAACATTTACAATTTATCCCTTATCCTTTAGTAAAAGAAATTGATACTTTACCAATTAATAATTTAATTTTAGCTAATAAACATGAAGCTCAAATTATCACTTTAACATTCTTTCCTTATCTACAAGCCATCGTCTTTTTTGAAGATATAAAGCAAAAATCAGCCTCAGAATTAGGAAAAATGACTTTGGAATATTATTATAAACTATTAAACACATTAAACATTGACATTGAAGATAAAATACCCTCAAAAAACTATAACTTATTAATAACAAAAGATTGGATGATGATTATACCTAGAAGTCAAGAAAAATTTGAATCAATATCTATTAATTCTATTGGTTTTGCCGGTGCGTTATTAGTAAAAAATCAAGCAGAATTAGAACTTTTGCTTCAACATAAACCTTTTAAAATTTTAACTCACGTTGGTATTACAAATTAAGAAGTTATTTAAGATTCTCTTTTTTGTCTCGCAAAGGCGCAAAGAGGCAAAGGTTATAAACAAAATTTGAGGTTAAGGTTAAGATGAATAATCAACTTTTTTATGGTGATAATTTAGATATTTTAAGGCAGACTCTAATTACTAATTGTCGGAGGATATTCTAAAGAAATTGTACCTAAATAACCCTTACGAAAATCTTGCAATAATTGACGAGCAACCCGTTCGAGATCATTGTTATACTTTAACTGTGCTAATTGAAGAATAAACTCTTCTCCTGTCATCTCTAAAGGATCTATACCATAACGAGAATACAATACAGCTTCTGTACCTAAGTTGACTAATAAATCAACAAAAGATTGTGCTACTTCCTGATTGTTATAAGCTGCGTCACCAATATCTTCACAAATAGCTAATTTTAAAGCATCTTCCTGATTTTTTAACTTTAAAGGAATTATGCCGGGTGCATCTAATAATTCTATTTCATCGGAAATTCTCACCCATTGCAACTGTCTGGTTACTCCTGCTTTTCTAGCACTAGCCACTATTTTACGCTTCAGCAAACGATTAATTAAAGCCGATTTACCCACGTTAGGAAAACCAATTACCACTGCGCGCACTGGACGAGGTAACATTCCACGACTATGACGGTGTTCATTAATGGCGATACCAGCTGACTGAGAAGCCTTCTGTATTGCTTTGATTCCACTACCATTTTTAGCGTTGGTAAAAAAAGGAATTTCTCCTTGACATCGAAACCAATTACCCCATTCATCACGCAAAGCATCGCTAATCATATCTACCCGATTCAAAATTAAAATGCGTGGTTTTTCGCCAATCCATTCTTTGACTTGGGGATGATGGGAAGCTAAAGGTATTCTGGCGTCTCTTACCTCTAAAACTACATCAACTTTTTTGATTTGCTCTTTTAATTGTCTTTCGGCTTTGCTAATATGCCCGGGATACCATTGAATCAGTGCCATAACCAAATTTATCAATAATTGAAGGCGTTGAAGTTAAATATTGAGATTAACTTTAGCCTTGAGAATAGGGCAGTTAAAATTTACCACTTTAATGATTGTAACTGTTTTCATTGCATTTCTCGATCAAATATTCACAGATTATTAATAAAGTATGTGCTGATAATCAAATAAAATTGTAAACTTATGCAAGGTCTAATTATTAATTAAATGTAAAGTAAAAAAGTGAAAAAATATCATTTCATCAATCTAATTATTACCAGTTTGATTACCAGTCAAATTATTACAGTCACAAATGTGGTAAAAGCTGAGTCTTTCAATAATTTGCAACCAATGTTAACAGCACAAAAAACCCCTGAGTTAACAGAAGAAGGGATAAAAACAGTAATGGCAACCATCGAAAAAGCGGAAAAAGAAGAAAATGTCGAGCAACTTATGAGCTTTTTATCGCCTTATATTATTTCTTCTATTACTGTAGAATCTGATGAAACCACAGTAACGACTATGATTGAAGGAAAACAGAATCATGAAGATTTTTTAAACAATAATTTTAATGGGGTTAAACAAAGAGAATATATTAACTCTTATTTTACTACTAAAATTTCTGATGATGGACAAATGGCTACTGTTACTAGAATTAGAGCAACAAATATTACCGATGAAAATGGTAAAAAATATCTATCTATTAGCACTGATAAAATTCATTTTGCTTTAATAGATAATCAACCTAAAATTATCAATTTAGAAATTAAAGGTTGGTTAGAAGAACGTCCTCAATCTTAACAAAATTTTAACATTTTTATTATTTTAACAACTTAAATAAATTTATGAAATCAATAACTTTAACCCTCACGTTTGTGACAACAGCTTTAATTACTGGCTTGACTACTTCCATTAAACCAGCTCAAGCTAGTTTTGGCGATTTTATGTTAGGAGTTGGCGCAGGAGTTGGCACAAGTGCTATTATTCGGAATAACCAACGGGCAAGAGAAAATAGATACCGCCCTGTAAGCCCTGATGAGGAATTTTTTAGAGGTCGCCAAGATGGTATTAATGGTTTAAGATACGATAATCCTCGTAATTCTATCGATTATGATCGTGGTTTTCAAGAAGGTTTAAGACTCAGACAAGGTAGAAGATAAGCCATACTGACAGGGTGATGATAAGGGGATGGAGAGACTAGGTGACTCGGAGACTTTTGCTTTCTTATTCTTCATTCCTCATTTCTCATTCTATATTCCTCATTCTAAATTCTAAATTTTATATTCTATATTCTATAATTTATGTTAGAAAAATTATTGAAAATTCCTCCTTGGTTACGTTTGGGATTGATTTTTCCTCTACTCTGTTTAAATGGATTTTTATTAACTTTATTAATTAATTATCTTCAACCTTTAATCAGTTTTTTAATTATTGCTAGTATTATCGCTTTTTTACTGGAATTGTTGATTAATTTATTGATAAATAAAGGTTTAAAAAGACCGTTAGCGATTACTTTTGTCCTATTATCTGCTTTAATTATTTTAGTTTCCACTAGTCTTATTTTTGTGCCGATTTTAATTCAACAATTAGATGAACTTTTAATCAATGCACCTACATGGATTGCTCATGCTAATGAATATATTGCTAATGATATACCTATTTTTGATAAATTTTCTGTTAATATTGATTCTATAATTCAAGAAATAACCAGTAGAATTTCCTCCATCCTTAAAACAGTTGGAACTCAAACTATTACAATTTTATTTACTACTATTAACAGTGTTTTTAGTGTCTTATTTATTCTCATTTTGACAATCTTTTTACTTATTGGGGGTGAAAAATTTTGGCAAGGACTTTTTAGTTGGTTTCCTCAACCTTGGAATGATAAAATTCCTCATTATTTAAGTGATACATTTAAAGATTATTTTTTCAGTCGTTTAATTTTAGTTGGATTTGCTAGTATTGCTAGAGGAATTATTTTTATAATTTTAGGAGTTCCTTCACCTATTCTATTCGCTTTTGGTATTGGAATTGCTAGTTTAGTTCCTTTTATCGGTGGAGTTGTGACTATTTTAGGAACTTTATTATTAGTTTTTAAAAGTTGGAAATTAGCTTTATTATTCTTTCTTTTTGCTAATATTATTGACCAAATTACTGATAATATTATCGCTCCTCGTTTTATGGGAGAATTGATAGGTTTAAATCCTATTTGGTTAATTATTTCCCTCTTTATTGGTGCAAAATTAGGCGGTTTATTAGGTATATTTTTAGCTGTACCTTTAGCTAGTGTTATCAAAAAAATTATTGATGATTTTCGATCACCAATAGACTCTTCTATAGTTATTATTAATCAGAATAATAATTAGAAATTATGAATTAGGAATTGGGCGAAAAGATGCCTATTTTACAATTATTATTCAATATTAATTAAAAAGATGTTACCTAGAGAAGAATTATTAAAAAAAGTAGAAAATAAAGAAGAAATTGCTCGTATAATTGACAAAGCTGAAAAAGCAATTAAAACATGGGAATTAGTTATCAGTGATTTTGTTTCACCACCAGTTTTAGCCGAAATTAATCAAATTTTTTCTTCATTAACCGAAGTAAAAGTTATTCCTTGGGGAGGTTATCCTCAAGCCGAAAGACAACGAGTGGGCATTCACCGAGAAGAAATTTTTGCCGATAACACCCAAATCCCCCTAGCAGCTTTAGATATTGCCGGCAATTTTTTATTTGATACCGCAACTCATCGAGATTTTTTAGGCTCAATTTTAGGCACTGGTATTGTTCGAGAGAAAATAGGTGATATTATTGTTTTGGGAGAAAGAGGGGCACAGGTTATAGTGGTAGAAGAAATGGTGAATTTTCTTGAAACTAATTTAGTTCAAGTGCGTTCTGTATCAGTAAAAACCACGAGAATTGAGTTATCTGACTTAAAAATTCGCCCTCCGAAAATCAAAGAAATGAAGACAGTAGAGGCTTCTTTACGTTTAGATGCGGTGGCTTCTTTTGGTTTTGGTTTATCTCGGGGCAAAATGGCAGAAGCTATCAGTAACGGCGATGTGAAAGTTAATTGGAAGGAAATCTCTCAACCTAGTTATAATATCAAAAACGGTGACTTAATATCCTTTAGAGGTAAGGGTAGATTAGAAATTGGTGATATTGAAGTGACTAAAAAAGAGCGTTATCGCATTAATTTAACAAGATTTGTGTAAAGAAAAACTAACTACTATTTTTATGAATCTAATTACTATTTTTTTTACTTCTATTGGTTTAGCAATGGATGCTTTTGCTGTGTCTATTAGTGGTGGAATTTCTTTGAGAAAAATTACTCTAAAAGATTATTTAATTATTGCTACTTTTTTTGGTGGTTTTCAGTTTATAATGCCTTTATTAGGTTGGTTCTCAGGGTGGTTTTTTCGTGATTTTATTGTCAGTTTTGACCATTGGATTGCTTTTGTTTTATTATTTTTTATTGGCGGTAAAATGATTTATGAATCCTTCCAAGATGAAGAAGAGGAGGGGATAGATTTTCGTAATTTATCTATATTATTAACTTTAGCTATTGCCACCAGTATTGATGCTTTAGCCGTTGGTTTAACTTTTTCTGTGATTAAAACTCCTATCATAGAAGCCTCTACTCTTATTGGAATTATTACTTTTTTAATCTGTTTATTTGGAGTATTTGTAGGTAGTAAATTTGGTTCTTTTTTTGAAAATCAAGCCTCAATAATTGGTTGAATTATTTTAGTAGGAATTGGTACTAAAATTTTAATAGAACATCTAGGATAAACACAAATTTAGGTTTAAATTTTGAGCTATTAACTATTATTTACAGCAGTTTTCATTTCTTTCCCTCTCTATTTTTAAAATGAGAATGAAAATGCCCTGCTGTAAGCCCCACTAAAAAACTAAAAACTTTTTCAGCAACTCTTCATTAATTCTGACACTGATGAAGCAGTAGCCGGTGCTAATAATATTCCGTTACGATAATGTCCTGTGGCGAGGATAATATTCTCATAATGCCCTAATTTTTCGATAATAGGAGCAGATTTACTTTCTGGGCGTGGGCGTTTTCCTGTCCATGATAACATTACAGGTGCTTGTGCTAAACTAGGACAAAGTTCCATGGCTTGTTTATGTAAATTTTGTAACAAATCTTGATCGGCTAAAATTTCGTCTCCATTATTCGGAAATTCAACTGTAGCACCTAACCAAAATTCATCATTTCCCATGGGTGCAATATGAATATCATTACCCGTGATGACAGGGTTAAATTTTTCTTTTGTATGCCATTGTATATTTTTAAGTAATAATGCTTGTCCTAAAACTGGTTTTATGGCTATATTTGAGCCTAGGGGCATGATTAAAGATGATGTGCCTAATCCTGTAGCTAAAATTACCCAATCAGCGCTTAATGATTGATTGCCTATTTCTACTTGTTGACAACGTTTATCCGTGATTTTTAAGTTTTGTACTTTTTGTTTAAATATAGATTTAACTCCTTTGAGTGATGCACCTTTGACTAAGGCTTTGGTTAAAAAAGTTGGGTTAATTTGGCGATCGCATGGAGAATAAACAGCCCCTAATAAAGAGGAGACATTAACTTCAGGGCAATAATGTTTTAAAAGAGATTTATCCCAAATAGTGAGAGTATAACCTTGTTGAGAGCGAATCTGAGCTAATTTTTCCCATTTAGTCAAATCATCATCAGCAAAAAGTAATTTAACAATGCCGTCAGTATTATAAGGAATCTGTAAACCCGTCAAAGTTTCTAATTCAGGGATTAAAGTATTATATCTTTCTAGGCTAGATTCTCGTAATTTCCATGCCCTACCTTTTGTTTTATGACTAATCACTGCCATTAAAATTCCTAAAGCAGCACCTGTTGAACCAGTGCCAGGATTTTTTTCATCAATTAAGGTAATATCTAAATTAGGATTATGACTTAACTCATAGGCTATCATACTGCCTACAATACCGCTACCAATAATAATAACTTTGCTCATTTGTGAATAATGACAATGGATAATTAGGAATTAGGAATTAGGAATTAGGAATTAGGAATTAGGAATTAGGAATTAGGAATTACAGGCAAGATACCTGTTTCACAATTATTAATTATTAATTATTCCTTATTAACTATTTACTACTTATATTACCGAATTTGATTTAAAAGTTCCTTTAATTTATTCGTATCTAGCCTTGCACCAAAATTGGTGACTAATTCCGCCGAAGCTAAAGAAGCTAATTTTCCTGCACTATTCCAATCTAAACCATTAGTAATGCCGTATAATAGGCAACCCGCATACATATCACCTGCCCCAACGGTATCTACTGCGGTGACGGGAAAAGCGGGAATTTCGAGTAAGTTTTCTCCCTCAAAAATAACTGATCCTTTTTTGCCACGAGTTATAGCGAAAGTTTGTGCTATATTTTTAAAATAGGCGATCGCTTGATCGAAATCCTCAGTGTTAGCCATTTTTAAGGCTTCCGTTTCATTGGCAAATAATAAATCAACACCGTTGCCAATAATTTCTAAGATACCGTCTCGGAAAAACTCCACCATGTTAGGATCTGATAAAGAGAAAGAAGTTTTTACTCGGTTTTTTTCAGCAATATTTTTAGCCAAGATGGCGGTTTTTTTTGCCGTAGGAGAAGAGACTAAATAACCTTCAATATATAAATACTCAGAATCTTTTAAGGCTGTTTCATCTAATTCTTGAAGAGTTAAATCTCCAGTAACACCTATAAAAGTATTCATAGTGCGAGATGAATCGTCGGTAACTAAAACTAAACATTTGCCAGTGATACCCCTAGGGCGATTTTCAACAGTTAAGTTAGTATCTAAACCACAGTTAAGTAAATCTTGAAGATAAAATAATCCTGCCTCATCATCAGCTACTTTACAGGAATAAAAACCTTTTCCTCCTAACTGACTTATAGCTACTAATGTATTAGCAGCAGAACCTCCAGAACATTGTTTCCATGGATTAGGTAAATGTTTGACAACTTCTATTTGTTGAGTTTCATCTATTAAAGTCATTACTCCTTTATCAATAGCTAATTGAGTGAGTAATTCTGGGGTTACTTTAAATTCCATATCGACTAAGGCGTTACCCATGCCATAAACATGATACTTTTTACTCATCTTGTGATTTCGTTAATGTTGAATAGTGATAGAGATTTTAATTATCTACTGATTTTGTTTATTTTTAACCTCATCCTCAAAAAGACTCTCGAATTCATCAATAGGGTTTTCATTATCTTTTTTTAAAGGTGATTCTAAATCTACGGTTATATTTTCTTTCGTTTCTATGGTTAAATCCGCCAAAGTTTCGATAATATCTTCTGAAGGAATATTTTGAGAATTAATTTCTGAGGATAAATCGGTATTTTTGGATAACAAATCAGTATTTTCATCTGGGTTATCAGATTCTAAATCTGTTAACAAATCAGTATTTTCATCTGGGTTATCAGATTCTAAATCTGTTAACAAATCAGTATTTTCATCTGGGTTATCAGATTCTAAATCCGTTAACAAATCAGTATTTTCATCTGGGTTATCAGATTCTAAATCCGTTAACAAATCAGTATTTTCATCTGGGTTATCAGATTCTAAATCTGTTAACAAATCAGTATTTTCATCTGGGTTATCAGATTCTAAGACAGTATCAGTAATAATTACTATTTCTGATGTCACAATTTCTACAGATGTTACTATAGTCTTCTCTGTTTCTGGTGTGATATTTTCTGGGGATGTTTCCGATATTTTTTGGCTATCTTCAGAAATCTGATTCGATTCTGGTAAATTAGCTATAGCATCTTCAACTTCTGTCGCTGTAGTTTTAGGATCAATTTCTGGGGTATCTTCTTCTAAAATGGAATTTTCAGCAGTTTGTGGCACAGAAATTAATTCTTCAGGTTGAGAAGTTGTGGGAGGAGATGGTTTACGGAAAAATCCCCAAATTTTACTAAAAATATTAGCTTTAAAAGGAAGAGAGGGTTTATTTTCTAAAGGTAATTTCGATTTTTCTAACCCCAAAGAATCAGCATCAAAATCATCATCAAAGGTATTTTCTTCCGTTTTAGTCTTATCTAAAGGCAAATCGACTAAATGATTATTAATATTTTCTTCTTTTTTTGTTTCTTGATTGATAATTTCTTCAATAATGTTATCTTCTTGGAGAGAATCATCTGTTACAGTTTCGTTAACAATTTCTTCAATAATATTTTCTACTTTTTCAGAAGCCTCAATATCAGTGATAATTTCTTCAATAACGTTAACAGATGCAGTTTTTCCCTCAGCAGAAACACTTTCTTCTGAATCCGTTACTTTTCTTTTTTCGACAACATCGATTTTTTCTTTATTTTTACCTGGTTTATCAACTTTTACTTTACCCGTGACTGGTTTTTTCTCAGTTAATTGAGACAGTTTTCCCAAGGAAATCGCAATAAAATTTAACAATGAAAATCCTTCTAAAACTTGAGGAGATTCTGACTCGGCAGTGATAGTTTTTCTCAGTTGACGATTTTCCCAAATAAAAGCGATCGCCACTGCTATAATAGCTGATTGTCCTAATAAAACTGCTCCTGTTATTCTACCTGCACAAACCCAAAGAGTTAGGGCATAAAATAATCCTAAACCACTCCATAGGAAATCATCCTGCCGATGAATTTTTGGACTAATAAAAGCATTGAGATATAATATTAGACTAATAATAGCCATAAAAGTGGCGAGAAAGTAAGCTAACATTGCTTGTTATCCTTAGATATGTTTATTTCTTCTGATTATTATACTGAGTTAATTCACCATTAGTAATTATATCAGTTGCCACCTTTGTATTTAACTTCATTAACTGATGTTACGCAAAAATAGAATTAATTGTTAATGTTCGGTGCCAGGCAGGTTTCAGGTGTCGGGTTTCAGGTTTAAAAATCAAGGCTTTGAGGCTCTGCATATATGATTCAGACACTTTTGATCGTTTGGGGAATAGTTCATATTCGGAACGTTAATCGCAATGAAAAACTTCTTAAAGTAATCTAGTATTTATTTATACATTTTATGTTTCACTATTTTTATAATATTTTATATATTTTATTAGTTGAAAGTCTGTTCATTTAAGCCTGATAGAGAAGACAGCAACTAATGAAACCAAACCTATCCCGTAGCACTTCAATTAGGCACTTCTTCAGACATGATCTGCACTTTATTTCACTCAATTTACATGTTTTTGAATACGATTAGTTGTATTGAGGTTAGAGGTGTGATCGATATTATTCCTTAATAAACATCATCGTGAGAGCCTAAAGTCAATAAATTTATGGCTAAACTATTCCCATCAGGATCATTAACAAACTCAAAAATAATTCTGTTACTATAATCAATGGAAGATGACCAACATCCTTGCAGATCACCTTTTAATTTATGACTTCTTAAACTTTGTTGTGTATAATCTTCGGCGAGAATTGTCAAAGTTTTTTCTATAGCATCGCGCATTTAGGGATTTTTACGAATTAAACGTTTAAAATCTCTAATGAATCTTTGACTCCAAAATAATTTCATTCTTCCTCTAAATCTGCCATTAAATCAGCTACAGTTCCACTTTTCACTTCCCTTTTAATAAACGCCTCACGAGAATCTTTAACTGCTCTTAATAATTCTTCTTTTTCTTTTTGTTTGAGACGATAATTGATAATTTGAATCAAATGCTCTTGTTCATTATCAGACAATGATTCTACAATTTCAATTACTGATTGAAAATTTAATTTTTCTTTGCTTAACGCCATAATTTCAGATAAATCTAGTAATTTACATTATGAAAATCATATCATTTATTTTTGTCAGCGTAGCCGATGCTCTTGTTCATGGTGTAAGGGTACGAAACCCAAACATAATTATATTAAATCTTCAATTAGCGGTACTTAAACAAAAATTGAGCATCGAATAAACAACCCCAAACTAGCTTTATATAAGCTAAATACTTCGACGTTATCTTTTAACCATTGAATGAAAGTATAAGCACAGAATACTAAAATAATTCGATTAAATTAGTGGTAACAATAACATTGCCATTATCAGTTTAAAACTTAAAATGTAAATGAGTGCGTAATGTCTGTTCATTAAGCCTAAAATTTAATTATTTTATTTTCAAGATTTTGGTAAGTTCATAAGTACTATAAAATGAACTATTTACACGATAGGGTTAAAAACATCTACAATAAAACACTGTGACTAAATAAGCTAATCTAAAAAAAAGCCGATTTCCTGTAAGCCATGACACAAGAAACCAATCTAATATCAACTATCCCAATTTATTTTGTTTCCCCTACTAATAAAATTCACGCTGAAACTTGTCGTCATTGTCAGCCTCACAAAGGCGGATGGCAAAAATTAGATTCCTTTATCAGTGGTATCGAAAAAGGTTATCAAGCCTGTCGTTTATGTTGCCCTTCAAATACTGAAACACTAACTTTACCATTAGAGCCTACTATTAGCGTATCAGAGATCTTAGTTTCTGAAGAAAAATTGTCTCAAGTAACTCCTTCAGAAGATAAGTCTTTAGAAATAGTAACAGAAGCATCTGCTGAAAATGAGATTAAGGTTGCTGAAGAAGAAATTACTTCCGAAAATTTAGCTGTAAAAACTCCTTCAGAAAAAGACAACTCTACTGATAAAACTCCACCTAATTCTGACAAAAATAACAATAAATCTAACAAGAAAACTCCAGCTAATTCTGACAAAACTAACGATAAATCTGGAGAGAAAAAAGATCAATCTACTAAAGCAAATACTTCTAAAAAATCAGAACCAAAAGTAGAGAAAAAGCGTTATAAAATTTTAGCAGGTAATGGTTGCCATCAGGCGATCGCCGAAGTACAGGGTATATTAGTACCACCCAATGAACCAGAACAAAACTTTATCTTGATTTTACCCGATGGATTTCAAATAGAAGCAACTTTTAAAACCCCAAGATTACATTGGATTGCCCGTAATCAGGATACCATGTTAGGCTCTCACTGGTTTAGAGGTTATCCGAAAATGAAGGATGATAAATTAGTTAGTTTGCAAATCATTGCATGGGATAAAGGTATGCCCACTAATCCTCGAGGTTTTGAAACTTGGGAATTTACAGGAGTGTGGACGGCTCAAAAAAACATCACCGTGCAGCGCTCAATGATGATGGAAGATGTGCGTAAAATTGCCAAAGAAACAGGTTTTATTAAGAAGTTTAAATATACTTTTACTAATAGCTTTGAATGGGTAAAAAATAAAAAATTATGGATGGGATATGTTTATAAAATTATCTGTCAAAGAAAAGAAGGTACTTTAGAAATTAAAAAAGTAATACCTTATGCTTGTCCTAGATATAAACCAGATCCTAAAGGTTTTGTTAAAAAAGATGATGATAAAAACAATTATAATAAAGGAGAGAAAAAAAACTTTAAACCAGCCTATAAAAAACCTTGATATTTGGTACTTTAGCACCTAAAAAAGAGGAAAATTAAATAAGACTTCTTGTACTCTCAGGCAATGTCTTTCTTTGGCAATAGGCAATGTCTTTCTTTGGCAACGGGCTAATGCTTTCTTTGGTAATAGGCAATGTCTTTCTTTGGCAACGGGCTTAAGCCCTTTGTTAGGTAATAAGTAATAAGTATTCCTAATACCTCATTTTAAATTCCTAATTATTTTATGGCTACTTTTAAGGATTTAATTAGATATTATGATAACTATAAATTAACAGTTTTTTTAAGTATAGGAGCGACAGGTTTATTTGAGCTAATTGATCTGATTGTACCTTATTTAATTGGGCAAATACTTAATGTAATATCAGAACAAAAAATAGATATTTTCTTACAAATAATAATTGTAAATATTAGTAAAATTATTGATATTAATAATCCTAATCAAACTTTATCCTTAACAGTTTTAGTAACTATAATTTTTATTATTACCGTAGTTAGGGCTCCTATGCAGCCTTGGATTGGTTCATGGTTTCATTGGGAAATTACTCTCAAAACTCGACGGGATTATTCAGTAAAAGTTATTGAAAAAATATTGAGTTTACCCCTAAGTTTTTATGATGAAAATAATCCAGGAAGAATTGCGGGAAGAGTTGCTAGGGGTATCGCAAATCATACATGGACTTATCCTGAAATAGCTGGACAATTATTACCTAAATTAATTCGAGTTTTCGGAATATTTTTGGTTATTTTATTACTAGAAAAAAATATAGCCATTGGTTTTATTTTATCTTTTATTAGCATTTTAATTTTGACTTTAATACACCTTAAAAATTTAATTAAACAAGAAGAATTATTAGACAAACATCAAGAAAATACTGAAAGTAGAACCTCAGAAATAATTACCAATATTAAAACTGTCAAAGCATTTGCTACAGAATCTCAAGAATTAATCAGACAGAAAAAACGCTTAAATAGAGAATATAAAGTGGTAATTAATCGTATCCATTTAGGATATGTCAAACTTGCTACATGGTCAAGAACTGTTGTACAATTATCATTATTTTTAGTTTTTTTATCTATTTTAATTCCGACAGTAAAACAGGAAGTTTCTATTGGTCATTTTATCACTATTTATACGGTGGCAAGTATGGCTTATGCAGAAATTGAACCTATTAGTACATTATCAGAAGTTTTTGCTCGTCGTTATGCTTCCATGATACGTTTTCATGAATTTATGAATTTACCTTTAGGAAAAGATGCTTCTACTTTAATACCTCAAAATTTAACAGAAAATAACTATAGATTTAGTGGCAAAATCGAGTTTAAAAATATCTCGTTTGGCTATCATAATAAATATTTAATTCTTAATAATATTAACACCTTAATTCAACCTTATGAAACTGTTGCGTTAGTGGGAAAATCAGGTTCAGGAAAGTCAACTTTAATAAAACTTTTATATCGTTATTTTGAGCCTTTAAATGGAGAAATTTTACTGGATGGAATTAATATTAAAAACCTTGATATTTCTGGTTATCGTCGTCGTTTAGCTATTGTACATCAAGAAGTTGATATGTTTAATGGCACAATTTTTGATAACTTAATTTATGGCAATCCTAATGTTAATTTAACGGAAGTAAAACAGGCTTGTGCCATCGCC
>NZ_VRZC01000033.1 GCF_016743215.1 Geminocystis sp. GBBB08 | reverse complement strand
CGCACTTTAAGTGCGCTCGAACATTGATTAGTCAATCAAAGGATTGAAAAGAAAAAAATCAATTTATTTACTCTTTTTATCAAAATCTGTTAATTTTAACTCCGAACTCCGAACTCCGAACTCAGGTGCTACCTTATCCAATAATTTTATGTCGAATGCAGGTAAGATTTGTTAAATAATGTCTTTTCTTTTTTGCATCATCCATGTAATAGCTAAATAAATGAGACTATGTAAAAGTAACATTTGCCAATTGAGGCTTAAATTACTCCAATCAGGATTATATACTTCAGTAATTTTAAAGGGTGCTTCAATTTTTGTACTATCTGGTAATACTTTGACTTTTGGTACTAAACTATTAATATTAACCAATGAACCATAAGCACCTACAGACCAACGACTAATCATTGACCATGATAAATATTTACCAAAGCCTTCTATCTTGAATAATACTCCGGAAAAGATAATTTGTGGTAATAAAAGTAAAGGTAAAGCACTATTAGCTTGAGTACTATTTTTCACCGTAGCGGAAGTCATTAAGCCTAAACAAAGGGAAGCAAAAAGAGTTAGAAAAGTAGTGATAGTAACTCCTGCTAACCATGAAATTGTCTCGGATTCAGGAGGAGAAAAGGCAACTAAAATAACCCCTACCATTAAAATAGTTTGTAAAAAAGCTAATATACTTAAAACACTAATTTTTGATTTTAAATAAGCAAATAAATTCAGGTTTACTAATCTTTCTCTTAAATAAATATCGTTCTCTTTTACTATTTCTTGTAAAGAAGTTGCTAAACCAACCCAAATACCTGCAGATGTGAAGACAAATATAACTGTTTGTGCTAAAGATGGAAGGGCAAGATTTTCTTCATTTCCTAAAATAAAAGGTTCTTTTTCTCTAATAGCCAAATTTATTAAGAATACACCAATAGGTGCTGTTAATAATGAAATAATTAAGTTAACTTTATCTCTAACTATTAGCTGATAATATCGCTGACATAAAATTAATACTTGACGAATAAAATTACCTTTAACCTTTTGAGGTTTAGCAGTTACTTGACTTTGATGATCAGTTCCAAATTTTTGTCTTATATATTTAAAATAATATTGAGATTTTTGAAACTTATTCGCTGTGTCTAAAACAGCTTGTTGATTATCTAATTGTATATAAATATCCGCAAAATCTCCTGTTTTTAACTCAAAAAATTTCGTGGCATCTTCATAATTACCAAAATAACATAAGTTACCTCCCTGCCCTAAAAATACAAGGCGATCGCATAGATTAATGGTAAGCGTTCAGAGGGCTACGCAACAAAAAGACTAGACTCATCATTAGTGGAATTATGTGCAGAATTTTGAGTAGGAATTAAAGATGGTGTTTGGCTTCTTTCTCTACTCCCTTTAATTGTTTCTCTCATAAATTCTAAAACATTGCGATTTTGACAACGTAAACTGCTAACCACTGTTAACATTCTACCCACGAAAATACTTCCTTCTTGACTCTGTGAACCAAAGCTAGTTCGTTTCCACAATACCGCAGGACGAATCGCTCTTTCTGCTTCATTATTTGTCGGTTCTAATCCTTCTATTTCTACAAATAGCCATAGTGCTACCTCCACTTTTAACAATTGCCGACAAGTACGGACAGTTTTTGCTAATGGTGTTTTCTCTTTTGAGAAAATCTCATATTCAGCAACCGAACTCAGAATTTCTCTCAAACGATTTCTAATCGGTAATATTCTTATTTTAAACTCTTGGAGACTTAATGTTCCATCTCTGACTTTTCGCCACTGCCGAAATAATTTTTTTTCTTGTGCTAATAAATCTCTTCCTATTTGTCCACTTACACCACTTCTTTCAGATATTTTTTGAAACTCTCTTTTTAAGTGAGCCCAACAAATTTGTCTTTTTTCGACACTTACCCAATTATAGCTACCGTAACGGTCACTACTTAATATCCCCTCAAAATTTTCCGCCAATAAATCCATGGCTGCTTGTGTGGAACGGGATAACAAAACTTGAAAAAAAACCACTAATGGTGTTACCGCTACCCATAACCATGCTTTTTTCTTAGTGGGATTTTTATTATCGGCATTTCCTTGAGTGAAACCTGTTTCATCACCACATACTTTTTCTGATGATTGAATATAACTTTTTGCCTCCAATACTGTTTCTGATAATGCGATACTGGCTTCTTTTCTTAGTCTATTCACCGTTCCTAATGCCATCTTCACTCCCAAAAAATCATCCATTGCTGAGACGATCATTCGGTGAGAATGACGATATACCCCACTCATCAAAGCAACTAAGGCTACCACTGTGGCACCATATCCACTCTCACAGATTGATTCGGGTAATTTAGCTCTGGTTTTTTCCCCACAATGGTTACATTCGAGCTGATGTAATCTATGTTCAATTATCTCCAATTTAATGGGGGGGATTTCGACTATTTGATGAGGATAAGGGCTTTCATCCTTTCCCGATAGTCCTTCCCCACAACACTTACAGGTTATGGGAAAATGATTTTCGATACTGGTACATTCTGATTCATCATATAGAGGACGACTATAGCCTAGATGACCTGATTGTCCACCTCTCAATCTTTTCTTTTTGTGATTCGTTTTTTTCTTGTCTGGTTTAATTAATTCTGTGGAGGGGGGAATGCTGGAATTTTGAGAATTACAATTAACTTTTTCTTGCAAGTTTTCTTGGGTTTTCTTTAATTCTTCCAGTTCTTTTTGTAATTTTTTAATAGTCAATTTTTGTTGCACAACTAAATCTTTAACTCGTGAAGGAGTTAAATCCCAGTCTTCTTCGGTAACGTAATTAGTTTCTGGTAGTTGCACTTTTTCCATTCCTCTAAACTACCACATTTCGTTCCCCCCTGAACGCTTACAAATAATTAGACATTGCTCTTGACTAATCACCCCTAATTGTGCTAAGTTTTTACCCTCAATGTATTCTTGCACTAAGTAAAATTTTCCTTCTAGCACAAAATAAGCATATAAAGAATAAGCATATAAAGTGGGAATTTGGTTACAATGTGCTCCTAATTGCTCTAGTGTTGAGGCTTCTCGCTTAAATAACTCCTCCAGAATTTCTGAAGAAGTTTGCTCATTTATAGGCTTAATACATTTGATCACCATTTCTTTTCGTGACGGCATTTGTAAATCCTTTGCCAAAAAAGTTTCTCCAAATCCCCCTGCTCCAAGTTCGGTTATAATTTCATAGCGATCAAGAATTATTGAAGACATTTTACCATTTCCTCTTTTGCCTTAAATAGAAATACTTAATACAACTATAAACCTTACTTTTTAAATTAGATCAAAATAATCAAATTTTCACAAGTAGTAGAGTTGGCATTGCGCACCAGTTAATGTTTTTATATGTGTTAGCTATCAGCTTTCAATGGTAAGCTTTAAGGTATAGTAAGATTTACAGATTTATTTTTTAATCTTTAATTCTTCACGAATGATTTAGGATTGCTATATATTTATTCTTGATTGTTAATTCCCCATCCCTGATTTTATCCTAATTTGACGATCTTATGATAAAATAAGTATTAATTTTATGTTATACTTTTTTTTAGTATTTGTAATGCTGTGAATATCCTCGATAAAAAAAATACTGTTACTTTTTCTGCTGAGATAAAAGCTCTATTTACTTCTATAAATCCTGAAAAAATTGCGGTTTTACCAACTACAGAATATGAAGGAATTTTTCGTAATGGTGGTGTCGGTACTTATTATAAAAATTTAGCAAAAAAATTAAACTCTGATGGTTGGTATATTATTTTAATTTCCTGTGATGCTGAATCTCATTACTTAGGAGAATCTCATTTAGATGAAGTTAAACATATATTCACCACTAATCAGGTTAAAAAAACTCTTAACTTATCATCTTTTCATTATCAAATTTTAGACTCTGTTGCTTCAGAATGGGTAGATTATTTGGGCTATAGTTGTTTATTTTTTCTTCAAGCTATTAATTATCAATTTCCTGATAGTAAAATCTATGTAGAATTTCACGAAATGTTAGGTATTAGTTATCCAAGTCTTCAGGCAAAACAAACGAAAATTTTAGAGGATAATTGCACCATTGCCGTAACAATGCACAGTGGTCATGAATGGATTTATGAAGCTAACGAAAAGTATAATATAGAATATCCTGAATGGTTGTGGCAGGTAGCACATTATGAACAATATTCCTGCGAAAATGCCGATTTGGTGTTTTTCCCTTCTCATTATTTAACTACAAGGGTGCAATCGTATGGGTGGAATTTAGTAAAAGCCGATCATATGCCTAATTATATCCCTGTGGAAGAACCAGTATCTCTAAGTAATATAAGGTTAACATAAAAATTTGATATTCACTGCGTTAATTTGTTATTTATAATAATGGCTAATAAACCAAAATTTCCTCACTTATTAGGCTCAAAATGGACGGCAAAACAAAAAACATGGGGATGGAGACATTTTCAAGTCATTAACCGTAAAAATGAAGCTAAATGGGTATTTGCAGAGATGATTGCTTCTTGTGATAATAGTGTTCGTTTTTGGATTAATGCTCAACAATTAAAAGATAGAGATTTATGGATTCCGGGATGGGAAACTTGTAATCGGCTTAAGGATGAATTGAAAGAAGATAAGCTGACAGGTGAATAAGGAAAACGAAAAATATATAAATATTTACGAAGTATTAAAATTTGAAGGTGATCAAAGAGAAAAATTCGATAGAATTGTTAATAAATCCTTAATCTTAGATAATCGGAATTAAGATAAACCTTGATTATAACTCATATTTTATTACTTATTTTTACCCTATTAAATGCCAAAATTATCAAAAATTATTATATTTTTTATTGAATCTCTACAGTTAAATTTTTATATTAAACTTATTTAAACGTCTTCCTTTATTATTAACATATTATATGAATTATGAATCCTATTAATTTAGATTTTAATACCATTTTCCCTTATAAATTAGATGATTTTCAACAAGAAGCGATGGCTTATTTAGATGAAAATAAATCTGTAGTTGTAACTGCACCAACAGGTTCAGGTAAAACTTTAATCGGTGAATATGCTATCTATCGAGCTTTAATTGAAGGAAAAAGAGTTTTTTATACTACCCCATTAAAAGCCCTTTCTAACCAAAAATTTCGTGATTTTCAAGATAAATTTGGTCAAACTTTATTACCTGAAACTAATACTTATGCTGAAATTGGTTTAATAACAGGGGATGTGTTAATCAATCCTTCTGCTCCTGTTATTGTCATGACAACAGAAATTTTCCGTAATATGCTTTATAGTACTCCCATCGGCGAAGTGGGTACTTCTGTACGAGATGTCCAGACGGTAGTATTAGATGAATGTCATTATATCAGTGATCCAGGTCGTGGTACAGTATGGGAAGAATCGATTATTTATTGTCCTCCTCATATTCAATTAGTGGCGTTATCGGCTACTATTGGCAATCCTCAAGAATTGTGTAGTTGGATAAATAATGTTCGTCAAGCTAATTTTCAACAGGGTATTATTAGTGAATGTAAATTAGTTAATTCTGATTTTCGCCCTGTACCATTAAAGTTTTATTTTAGTCATAATAAAGGTTTATTTCCACTTTTCAATGAAAAAAATCATAAGTTAAATCCACAATTAAAAGGTGTTTTAGCTACTAATCATCGAGGTAAATTTAATCCTAAAGATTGCCCTACGATTAAGACAATTGTTCAACAATTAAATAACCAAAATATGCTTCCTGCTATTTATATTATTTTTAGTCGTAGAGGTTGTGATCAAGCTGTAGAATCTTTAAGTTATTTTAATTTAGTTAATGTTGATGAAAGTAGGAAAATTTTGCTTTATTTACTTTATTTTTTAATGATCGAAAATTTAGAATTACAGGAAAAAATAGTCCAATTTGCGAGAAAAGAGCATGAGATCGCTTATAAAAAGATTATCGGTTTTATTGCTAATTATGAAAAAGCGGGAGAAGAATTAGTTGATTATTTAATTGATAAACCTTTATTTAAAGAACGTTTATTAAGATTTTTAGCCGACAATAGTGAGTTAGTTAGAAGTAGTCAAATTGAGCCTTTAACTAGAGGAATTGCCGCCCATCACGCTGGAATTTTACCCTCTTGGAAAGAATTAGTTGAGCGCTTATTTGAGTTAGGTTTAGTCAAAATTGTCTTTGCTACTGCTACCCTTGCTGCTGGAATTAATATGCCTGCTCGTACTACTGTTATTTCGGCTTTAAAAAAAAGAAGTGATGATGGACACCGTTTACTTACACCTTCTGAATTCATGCAAATTGCGGGTAGAGCAGGGCGTAGAGGTATGGATAAGGTTGGGTACGTTGTCACCGTTCAAACACCCTATGAAGGGGCTTTAATTGCTTCTAAACTAGCCAAATCACCTCCTGAACCTCTTCGCAGTCAATTCACTCCTAGCTACGGTATGGTTTTAAATTTACTACAAACTCACAGTATTGAAGAAGCTAAACAGTTACTAGAGTTGAGTTTTGCTGAATATTTGGCACAATTACAACTATTACCCCAAGAAGAGGCGATCGCTAATTATACTACAGAGTTATCTCGACTTGATATTATGTTAGCCGGATATGATAGCAAAGATTTGGCTAATTATGAGAAATTAAAAGAAAGACGGAAACAAGAGAAAAAAGTCCTCAAATTATTTTATAGGAATTGGATACAGCAAAGACAAAGAGCGATTATGCTTTATTTAGAAAATTTATCACCAGGTAGTATTCTGAATTTAAATCGAGAAAATAAGAAAAATCCTTATAGTATTCAAGGGGTTTTTATGACACATATTCCTAACGGCAATCAAAAATTTTTGCTGTGTTTAGGGAAAGATAATAACTGGTATATCGCTTCTTTTGCTGATGTTATTGATATTAATGGCGGAAGGATTCCTTCTACTTTAATCGAAATATTAAACATTCCTGAAGGGCAAGACATTAAAATTGGTTTATGGTGTCATGGAGATGAAAATACATTATCTGTGAGTAAAATTATCAGTGAATATGAACAAGAATACGCTCAACCCACTCAAGAAATTATCCAACAACAACAAAGAATTTTAGGGTTAGATAAAGTTATTACAGAAAATCCCTTAGATAAAGTTGAAAAAATCGCCCAAATCATCAAAAATAATCGTAAACGACAAATATTGAAACAAGAGTTAAGCAAAATTCAAATTCAATATCAAAGATACAAGTCTAGTAGTTCGTATTACTGGCAAGAATTTATGGCGTTAATCGAAATATTACGAGAATTTGGTGCATTAGAAGGATTTACCCCCACTTTATTAGGAGAAGCGGCTGCCGTGATTCGAGGAGAGAATGAATTATGGTTAGGTTTAGCCTTAATGTCTCAACGTCTCGATTTCCTTTCTCCCCATCATTTAGCCGCCGTAATTACTGCTTTAATTACTGAACCAGCACGATTTGACACATGGGTGGGGTTTGAAGCATCACCAGAAGTGTTAGACGCTTTGGGATTACAAAAAATTGAAGATGTAAACTATAATTCTCAACAGGAGTTATGGGAAATTCGGCGTAAGTTATATCAATTACAAAATCGTTATGATATTAGTATCCCCGTATGGTTAGAACGAGATATGATTGGTTTATCCGAAGCCTGGTGTTTAGAGGCAACATGGGAAGAAATTTCTAAAAATACCACTATGGATGAGGGGGATATTGTCCGTGTTTTGCGTCGTACAGTTGATGTATTAGTACAAATCCCTCAAGTGCCGGGCATTTCTGGTAATCTGATTAAAACGGCAAAAGAAGCTGCTTTAAAAATGAAGCGTTTTCCGATTTAGGAATGAGGAAAGAATAAATCCCTTATTACAAGCCCATTAAAAATCATTGCAGAATGCTACTAATTCCAGCAATCTTATTTTTTCTCCGTCTCATGGATTGTCAACAATTTTAATGATAGGATGGAGTGATCTATGTAAATTTATATTTATCAGACTATTAAATCGTAAATCATGTCAGATTTTTTACCTATCGCCTACTTTGAAGGCAAATTTATTCCCTTTACTGATGCTAATATTTCGATCGCCACTCATGCGTTACATTATGGTACAGGTGCCTTTGGTGGCTTAAGAGGTACAATTAACCCTGCAAATCCTCAACAAGTGTTATTATTTCGTTTAGATCGTCATTGTCAGAGATTAAGTAATAGTGCTAAATACTTACATTACGAATTATCACCTAATCAGATTCAGGAAGTAATTATCGATTTTGTCACGAAAAATAAACCAAGTAAACCTTTTTATATTCGTCCCTTTGTTTATACTTCAGATTTGGGGATTGCACCACGACTTCACAACATCGAAAAAAACTTTTTTGTTTATGGCTTAGAAATGGGAGATTATCTTTCCCCTGATGGTATTAGTTGCCGTATCAGTTCATGGTATCGTCAAGAAGATCGTAGTTTACCATTACGAGGTAAAATCAGTGGAGCATATATCACTTCTGCTTTAGCAAAAACTGAAGCCGTTGATAGTGGTTTTGATGAAGCAATTTTGATGAATTCCCAAGGTAAAGTTTGTGAAGCTACGGGAATGAATCTTTTTATAGTTAGAAATAATAAATTAATTACTCCTAGTTTTGATCAAGATATTTTAGAAGGAATTACTAGAGATAGTATTTTAACTATTGCTAAAAATTTAGAGATAGAAATTGAACAAAGAGAAATAGATAAAACTGAATTATTTATCGCTGATGAAGTCTTTTTATGTGGCACTGCGGCGAAAGTAACCCCGGTTAAAAGAGTCGAAAATTATCACCTTCCTCAAGAGAAAAATATCACTAATAAAATTAAGGAAAAATTAACGGCTATTACCGAAAATAAAGAGCCTAATTATCAAGATTGGGTAACAGTTATTGATATTTAATTAGGGGTGCGTCAAAAACTATGACGGGTAAGGTTAGAAATACCTCTCTTTATCACTAGAGGTGTTTCATTCTTAAATTTTTAATTTAGTTAGCGAAAAAGGAAAAAGGAAAAAAGGCAATGAGCAACGATGCTCAATTTCTTCATTTTAAATTCTCAATTTTCAATTCTTATATCTACGCCATAAATTTTTGATGAAGGTGGGGAATAGGGATTTAATTTTTTGAGTATTAGAAAAAATTTGCTTATAATTCCAGAAATCAATTTTTTTGGTTAATTCGTATAATTTAGGAAGATCAAAATTATATTCAGATTTAGCTACTTTGAGTATCGATTCATCTTGAAGAAGACAAAATAGATTTTCTAATCCAATAATTTGTATATAAGATTCTCTATGAAGTAAATAAATAAAAGATTTTTCTAATTCATAATGTATATTACTTGAAAAGTTGTTGAGTCTAATTTCATTGACAAAAACTTGCTTAAATAAATCCATCGGAAAATCATCAAAAAAAGTCTTATGTATTTGATAGTGTTCAAAAATCATTCGACTACCTCTCCCATTGTCTGAATTACTTAGATTATTATTATTCGCTCTAATACGATATTTTAGTAATTTTTCTGGTAACAAACAAATATCATATTTTTTGGCTAATTTTATCCACATATCTAAATCTTGTGACTGAATAGAAGTTAAGCAGTAAAGCCCACTTTCTATTAGTAACTGTTTCTCTATTAACCCGCTTGGACTGTTAATATAATTGAAGTTGAAAAAAAAATGTCTTAAAGTTGAAAAACGACTACGAGGAGGTTGATTAAAAATTATAGTATTGTAATATGTTTTGGTAATTATATTACTATTATCATCGATAATATCAACCCAAGAAAAAACTATTTTTGCTCCTGTTTCTTGAATAAATTGCATTTGTTTTTCTAAGCGATAAGGATAACAAACATCATCCCCAGACATATTAGCGATATACTTACCTCTTGCATTTAAGATAGCCGTATTACAAGCACTACTAGTTCCTTGATTTTCTTGATATATATACTTAATTTTAGGATTATTTTCTTTTTCTAAAATCCTTTTAATAATTGAATCTGTTTCGTCTGTAGAGCCATCATTAACGATAATTAATTCATAATCTTGAAAAGTTTGTGACAAAACACTATATATTGCTTCTTCAATATATTTTTCGTGATTATAGGTAATTAAACGTACGGAAACTAGAGGATTTTCTGAATTATTCATAATTAATAATATTACGAATTGTTTGAGTGACAATATTTAATTGTTGTTCTAATAAATGAGGATATATTGGTAAACTGAGAACTTTTTTGGCAATTTTTTCTGTTATGGGAAAACTCGCTTTTTTATATTCCTGTTGATAAGCCGAAGATAAATGGGGCGGAATAGGATAATGAATTAATGTACCAATTCCTGACTCAGCTAACTTTTTTTGTAAATAATCTCTATGACTATATCTAATAACAAATAAATGCCAAACTGGTTCGGTATCTTCAATAATATTAGGTAATTGTAAGTTTTTTATATGTTTAAGATTTTCTAAATAATAGTTAGCAATTTTTTGTCTTTTTTTATTCCATTCATCTAATTTCGCTAGTTTAATTCTTAAAAAAGCCGATTGCAATTCATCTAAACGAGAATTAAAACCTTTTACCTCATTAAAATATTTTTTTTCAGATCCATAATTGCGCAATAATTTAACTTTATGAGCAATGTCAGGATCATTTGTTACAATAGCACCAGCATCACTAAAAGCCCCCAAATTTTTAGTAGGATAAAAACTAAAACCTGCCGCATCCCCTAAACTACCAACTGATTTTTCTCTATATTTTGCACCTTGGGCTTGAGCTGCATCTTCAATTACTTTTAAATTATACTTAGATGCGATGGCATTTATTTTTTCCATAGCCACAGGTTGCCCGTATAAATGTACAACTAAAATAGCTTTGGTTTTTTCGGTAATTGCTTCCTCAATTAAATCAGGATTAATATTATAAGTAGTTTCATCAGGTTCAATGGAAATTAATTTTGCACCCACATAAGATACGGCTAACCAAGTCGCAATATAAGTGTTAGCGGGTACAATAACCTCATCATTTTTTCCTATATTTAATGCTTTTAAAATTAAGTGCAAAGCATCTAAACCACTACCAACACCCACACAATATTTAACATTACAATAATTAGCAAATTCCGTTTCAAAGGCTTCTAATTCTTCTCCTAATAAATATCTACCAGATTCCATGACTCGATGATAAGCTTGATCCAATTCTTCTTTTAGTTCAAGATAAGTTGCTTTAAGATCAAGAAAACTAATGTTCATTTTTTTTGTTAATTAATGTTATAAAATCTTCATAATTATGGATATAATCTGATTCATCATACAATGCAGATGCTAAGACTAAACACACAGTATTTGAACTAAAATTATCAATTTTTACCCAAGTTAAAGAAGGTATATATAAACCAATAAAAGGAGAATTTAGTTGATATTGTGCGTTGTTTTGTCCATTATTAATAGTAACATGAAAACTACCCGATAAAGAGATTAAAACTTCTTGTAACTTTTTATGAGCGTGATTAGCCCGAATGACATTTTCAGAAATATCATATAAATAAAAAACTCTTTTAATGGTAAAAGGTATATGTTTATTATTTTCTATAAAAGTTAAATTACCACGATAATCTGTTATTTTGGGAAAGGTAATTAAATGACATTTATTATTAAGCATAAAAATTATTTTTAAATTAACTTTAAATAAGTTCTAAGTTCTTTTGGACTTATAATTTCTTTACCCATTAACCTAATTATCTTAATAATACGTTCCATCATAGATTGATTTGTTGCTAATTCAGTTCTTTCTTCATCAAACCAAATATTATCTTCTAAGCCAACCCGAACTCCTCCACCTTGAGAAATTGCCATTAAATTAGCTGATAATTGAGCATTGCCAATACCTCCAACAGTCCAAATAGAATCTGACGGTAATTCTTTTATTATCATGCCTAAATGAAGTAAATTTGCTTGGGCTGAGGCGATATTTCCTAAGATAATATTAAAGTAATAAGGAGCTAATAAATAACCTTTTTTAATTAGATAATGTGCATAATTAACCATACCCACATCAAAAATTTCTAACTCTGGTTTAATGCCATTATTTTGCATTTTTTCAGCTAAACGAATAATGGTATCTGGAGAATTAAGACTTGCGGTTTTAGTAAAATTTAGAGAACTTAAAGTTAAAGAAGCCATGTCAGGACGTAAATCTCCTGTTAAACTTAAAACTTGAGAACGACTCTCAAAGTTGGGATCTTTTCTCCCACTACAAGAAACACAAATAACCATCTCAGGAACTTTTTCCCTAATAGCTTCTATGTATTGAACATATCTTTGTGAGTCTCCTGTTTGTTCTTGATTTTCGTCTCGTGCATGTACATGAACACAACTTAAGCCGAATTTAGCACAATTATAAACATCCAAAGCAACTTCTTTCGGAGTAATCGGAACATGAGATGTCATATTATTATTAGGGATTACTCCTGTAGGAGCTAAATTAATAATTATTTTATTTGTCTCCATTAAGTTATATTATATAGTTATAGTAAATATAAATTGTGTTCTAAAATAATCGTGACATCAATGACTGTTACATCAGATAGTAAATGTGTTTTATATGGTATTGGTTCAAGTTATGTATTTGAAGCTATAGAAATTGCCCAACGTACTAACATTAAAATTATAGCTTCTATTGATAACTTAAAAACAGTTAAAAACCCAAATCTACCCAACATTTTAACTCCGGAAGAAATAACTCCAGAACTTTTGAAAATTCCTGTAACCATTCCTTTAATTACCCCTAGTTATCGTCAACTTCTCGAAGAAGAAATAAGACAATTAGGGTTTCTTAAATTTGCCACATTTATTGATAGTACGGCAATTATTGCATTGTCCGCATTTTTTGGGGAAGGAGTGCATATTAATGCCGGTTCAGTAATTGGTGCTAATTGCAACTTTGGCAAACAAGTTTTAGTTAATCGAAGTGTATCTATTGGACATGATATAATTATTAAAGATTATGTAACTTTTGGTCCGGGATGTATTATTTGTGGTCATTGTACGATCAAATCGGGTAGTTTTATTGGTGCAGGTTCAACTATACTGCCAAAAGTAACTATTGGGAGTAACTCAGTTATCGGTGCTGGAGCAGTGGTAACTATAGATGTCCCCGATAATTGTATTGTAGTAGGAAATCCCGCCAAAATTATCAAAGAAGGAATACTTGGATATAATCAAGTTGGTGTTTAAGTTTTAGTCTCGGCAGATTGGTTAGAAGTTAAAGTGGCTTTGTTGCATGAATCAAAAAACGAACAATTTTTCAGAGGAACGATCGCGATGACCCTATCATTATGAGTTGTTAAACTATATAGCTATCTGGTTTGGCAATTTGGATCATTTTATTCAACAACAGACATTTCACAAACAATTCTACAGCCTGATTGTCAAAATCTCTGCTACTTAGTTTTCCGCCAAAGATTGTCTTTAGCCTAAACATTGTAGTTTCACTGATTGAACGTCGATGATAACCACTTTCTTCCTTCCATTCTTTTCTACCTATTTCCTCAATTCTTTCGATATTTCTATTCCTGTCTCCATCTATGTTTGACCACTTTTGAGCCTTGTTTTGTGGTGGAATTGTCGCCATTGCCCCTCTCTGGGCGATCGCCCGATAACATTTTCTTTGATCATCAGCCCCATCCCCTGAAACTTGCTCAATGTCACCTTCTACCGCTTCTAATAAACTTTCTAGTACATCGCCGTCATGGCAATTATTTGTCGTTACTTCGGCTACTAAAATTTCACCTGTTTTTTCATCTACGGCTAAATGTAATTTACGCCATGTTCTTATTTGACTTACACCGTGTTGTCTGGTTTTCCATTCACCTTCACCATAGACTTTTACCCCTGTGGAATCTACTACCAGATGACGAGGTTCATCCCTTTTGTTCACTGGTAGAACTACATCGAGATTTTTCGCCCTAGGAGACACCGTAGTATGGTCTGGCACTGGCAAATCAATCCCCACCTCAACAAATAATGATTCTAAAAAACCTTCCGTTTGTCTCCCTGCTAAACTAAATAAAGACTTCACCATCACAAAAGTTAATATTGCTTGATCTGAGAAATAATTATCAGCTCCTCTAGTTCCTGATTTTTCTGTTAAAATCCAGTTAGATAAGACTTCTTCAGAAAGCCAAAATGTCAGACTTCCTCTTTGTTTTAGTCCTTGATCATATTCTGACCAATTTCTTAGATGGTATTTTTGTTTCATCTTCTGACGGTGGCTATGGAAAAACAATACCTAATTTGATCTCAAATACTCTCCACAAGCGATTCATGCAACAAAGCCCTTATTACTCATTACTCATTACTCATTACTCCTTACTCATTACTCCCCCTTACCAGTCAATTTTCGGGTAGGTGCAAGATCTGAGTTTTATAATACTGATTATCATAAATTGTTCCTTCTAATTTGTCATAATCAAATCCTAATTGCCAACAACAATAATTAAAACTTAACTGATCTCTTTTACTCCATTTTAAGATTTCTTGCCACCACCTTTCATTTAATTGAATAACATTTTGATGGTTATGTTTTCGCACAATTATTGTATTTTCAGTTAACCCATTATGGCGAGGATAGCCTTTATCTTGTAAATAATGTGACACTTGACGAAACATGAGTATTGGATCATCTTTTTTTAATCTGGCACAAGCCGCGGCCTCATCAAAAATACAATTTCTCGATTTATGAGGAAATACAGCCCATAAATTTCCTGTTTTTATCATATTTTCACTGATTAACTCATTAACATTTCCCACTAGATCAACATTGCCATCAATCCAAATACTATAAGTAAAATCAGGAAATAATTTATGAGGATGTAACTTAAACCATTTAGCCCGTCTATTTGCATCTAATTTTTTGTATTTTGAAGGTAATACTTGAGATAAATCTAAAACATTACTTACTGCGTTTGAGTCATAATTTTCAAGATAAGCAACAAAATTTAGCAGATTATGAAGATTATTATGTCTGAGTTGGTCATAATTATCAGTGATAGCAGTATAAATTACGATTGAATTTTCCATAAGTTTAGCTAACGTAACCACGTCTTTGAAGTGAACGACGTAGGACTTTGAGTAACTCCTGTTGATAGATAGTAACTTGTGAGGATATATTATTGTTATGTATGCGTTTATTCAGAATAACTTGAGGTAGTAGATAAACATTATTATTACTATCTAGAAGGCGCATCATCCAATCGCTATCACAACCAACAGCTAGACTTGAATCAAATAATCCTATTTGTTCAAATACACAATGACGTGTTATTAAAGCACTAGGAATATAAGCAGGAGTTGGTTTAGCGAGCATTTCTGAATTATAATTCGTTGGTAATTGACACCCTTCTGAGAGAAAACGGTTCATCAATCCCACTACAGCCGTACAATCTGGGGTTTTACTAAGATAATCTAATTGCATTTTTAACTTATCTATTGTCCAATAATCATCGGCATCCAAAAAAGCAATGAAATCCCCAGAAGCCGCTTTTACCCCTTGATTGCGAGCTTCACCAAGTCCAGATTTGGGTAATTGAATTATTTTGACATCTGGATAATTACTAGCAATAGCCACACTAGAATCTTCAGAATTATCATCAACAACTAAAATTTCTAAGGATGAGACATTTTGAGCAAGAATACTTTCCATTGCACGACGGATAAAACCTGCACTATTGCACATCTGAAAAATAACACTAATAGTTAAGTTCATCGTTATTAAATATTCTCCTGTCTTGATTCAGAAACAAAGTAAAACATGGATATAAGCTGATTTAAGTGGAGGTTTTCAGGTATAAATTGCTGTAAATATTTGAGCATTTCTATTGTTTCATTAGGATAGTGTAAAGGTGTAAGAGTAAAAACAGCTTCATTATCAGCAACAGGTAAAGTTAGATCTGGTTGACGCATTAAAGCACGCCCCCAAGTACCCAAAAAGGCTAAATTTTCATACCTTGAGATTAAGTGTAGCCAATAATACCAGCGTTCGTAATGTTCATCAATAAAATCAACAGGATTATTTGGGGGATGAACTATTAGTCGTGGTAAAGAAAAATTAGGTAAATTGCGAGGATCGTTTTCGTTTTTTGTGTGAATAGCTGTTACACCAAAGCCGATATTACGAACCAAGTTTACTCTGGGAATAGCACAAAGTCCACCATGTAAGACACAAATTAATAACCATTGCATATCCCATGAATTAACGGATCTTCGGAGTAAAAAATTAAAACGCCAAGATAAATGTCCAATTTGTTCGGGATTTACTAAATTTTTCTTAAGTTTTACCTCAATGTCCCAATCTTGATAACGTTTTAAGGAAAAGTCATAAAATTGCCAAGCTCTTCTCCAAGTAGCCCACCCCCAAATACTCCCATAACGAGTAAAAAAATAATGAGCATTATCTGGAGTAGGCCAAGTTCCCAAACCATTATAGCCACTAATCATCATCACTTGACTATCGTCTCGGTAACGTTGTAACAATTCCTCACAATAGGGAAAAAAACTTAAATCGGGTAAAGTATCCTCTTCGAGAATAATTGCTTCCTCTACTTGCTCAAAAGCCCAATTAAGCCCCGAAACAATGCGACGCGGACAACCAAGATTAACTGCACTAAAGTTATATTGTACATTGTAAGGCCAGTTAACGACAGAAACCACGTCACGAGCAGCAGTACATAATGATTGATCTTCAGGATGCTCTAATCTAGGTCCATCCGCAATAATAAAAAGATGTTCTGGAAGTATTCGAAGAATAGTGTCAAATACTTGTGCTGTCAGTTGAGGACGATTGAAAATACACAACACAATTGGGGTTTTAAATGACAATTATTAACCCTCCAAGATAGAGCGAATAACTACTGGAATGCTGTCAAGATTTTTTCCTAAATTCACCTGGTAACAAGGAACAGTACGGGTAAGTTCAGCAATAGCACTCAGACTTAGGGATAGATTACCGATCGCAATTGAAAGTACACGGTGGGTACTAGGTGCTAAAACAGTAAATGCAGTAGCTGGAGTAATGGGTTTAAATTCAGTGTGATCATTTTCACCAATATTTAAGAGTATCAAAGCATGAATAGGCAAACTCAAACTAAGATATTGTTGGTATGAAGGATAAAGACAATGAACAGCACGTAGGCGATCGCTTGTTTCCATCGCTACAGGTTGGGTAGAAAGATACTGAGCACCCAAAGCGTTAACTTTCGCCGAATTATAAAGACTATGAACTTTATGCTGTCCTTGAGAATCAAATAAAACAATGTCATCACTCAAATAGTCAAATCCTGCTTGTAAACAGAGTAAAGAAGTAGTTGATTTACCAGCCCCCCCATTACCTATTAACAAAGCGGCTTTTCCCTGATAACCAACAGCCCCAGCGTGCAGTCCATGAAAACCATAACCTGCCAACCACCAAAGTAAAGTAGAACGTAAAGGAGTAGCATAGCGATCAAGCGGATAGTCAGAGAGTGAATTTACCCATAGAAACCCTTGCTTTCTATCTGAGGCTGTTAAATAATTAGGCAACCCCTCGGCAGCAATTCTCCACTTCTGTTCTGGATCTATAAATCTTGTCCGTCTAGTTAATTTAAGTTCTGGTTTTGCTGTCTTAGTCGAATAACTATCCCAAATATAGATTGTGAAATCAGCGGAATTTTCCTGATCTAAAACTAGATGATGATTCAAAGCCGAAGTTACCACTTCAATTAGTCTATTACCTACAAAACAAAACTTGACATTTTTACCACAAATTCTTAAGTAACGTACATAAAGATTAGTTTTCTTAATAGCTTGATTGAAGGATGAAAGCATTACTTTTTCAACATCAGACCAAATAGGATAATCATTTTTATTGAGAGGAATCTTTCTTGTTGGTGTATGTGTCTCATTAAGCACGATTTGGCCAACCTTCTTCATTAACATCATGGATGGGATCAATCAGAAGTAAATCTTGCATATCAGTAAATTTGTTTAATTTAGGCGTTACATAAAGTATTTTTGATTCTAATAGTTCTTGATTCTCAGAGTTTGCATCAGGTTTTTTCAAGGGAATAATTAAATTATTATCTAGTAAATCTTGAAGAAAAAATTTGACATCTTTGAGAATTTGGTTGATATCGGCTTCTCGATTCTGAAATAAATACTGCACTATTTCATTGTTATTGTTGTTTTTAGCAATTAAATACCAAATTTGCGAACCAGTCTCTTTAAGACTAAAATAAGAACCGGTTAAGGTGTCAATTATTATAATTTCGTTATTAACATTTTCATAAATAATTCTTGGACAATTTATAGAATAATATTCTGGGCTCATTGTCTTAATTAATCCTTAATTTGTTTTTAATCATTATATAGTGCTAGACAGAATACAGGCAAAAGTAATAATCTTATGTTACCTGTTACCTTGTATCCTCCCTTCCAAAGTATAATGATTTTTTCCGAAAGTCTAATTAAAATGCTCAAAAAATGTAATTTGTTTTTTTTGACAAGAGAAAAGGATTCTGCTATCATGTTACTCAACTATCAACCATATACTTATAGTATAAAGCACTACGGGCTAGATAAAGAATTCTGATGCTATCATCTTTGTTTGTAAAGATTTGTCGATGAAGTAGTATAGGAAACTCTACTCCTTTCAACCACACTAATTGCGGACTCTTTTCAGACCATTCTAGTTCATCAATCCTGATAAAATGCTCCTGTTTTTTCTCTTGTTCACTTATGGCTACTGTTCGATTATTTTTTAATGCCATAATAAAATGTTTGCCCAATTTGATTCGGATAAAATCCATATTTTTCTTTGATACAAACCAACTATCTGTCAATACATACTTATACTTCAATTCATTCTGTTGACAAATGATTAATTGTTTCCTTAATAATTCAAACGTCAGTTATAGTTTAATTATTTGTTGATTTTTATAAGATTGTAATGTTGCCCCTGCTACTTTTAAGCTATAAGCACTGGCAGTATTTTTGATATATAAAGGTTTTCCAGTGGTTAAATGTTCTAACACTATTTGTGTATCTAGAGTAAATAATCCCCTACGACTACCAACTTCTATGGTTATTTCTTCTTCCCCCCTAATAATTTTCCCTTTTTCTCCTTCAAATAATATTGTACCTTCATCCCCATAAATTTCTAAAGTACGATCGCTAGTTTTAAACTTTTCTCCTTTACCATAAGTTAAATTAACCATCATCTCATTCTTAAATGATAACTGTGCTTGACACCAACAAGAAGAAAAATAACCAGTTTCAGAGGCATCCCAAAAACGAGCGTTACAGTTAACCGAATCTACCTCGCCGAATAAATCTGTAAAACGATTAATGCGAGAAACAGCTGCTATAAAAGGAAAACCGTAATAATCATAATTATAAGTCCAATGGGGGATAACTTTAGTTTTGGATAAAATAGTACTATAACGAGCTAAAAAAGGTGTGCCAATGTCGGATAAATGTTTTTTCAGGGCTTGATGTACTCCGCCTAAAAGTTCGATATGTTCTATATGAAGTAACTTTTGTTTTTGTTGTGCTAAATCAATTAAATCCCCCGCTTCTAAGGGATTAACCGTTAACGGATACTCTACAATAACGTGTTTATCGGCTAATAAGGCCGCTTTGACTATTGAACCATGATCTCGATTAACATTACAAATACAGATTAAATCAAGACTAGAATCATTGACTAACTCTTGCCAACTACCCACAAAATTAACTTTATAGGTATCACAAAAACTCTGAGTATTTTCGACACTATTACCTACCACTGCCATTAATTCACTCAAAGAAGAATCTTGAAAAGCCTCCGCCCGTCTTTGTGCTGCATATCCAGTACCGACTAATCCTACTTTAATAATTTTAGCTTCTAAACCATCATTCATGATTAATTCTCCTTGGGTTAACTAATTTAATCATATAACCTAAGCATAAGTAATTTTAATCACTATAATTAAAGATTTTTGTTGGTTAAATTTCAGAAATAATGGCTAAATCCTTTGAAGATAAATAGATATAAAAAATATAAATATTTTCTCTCATCTCATTTGAGCCTTTCTTATAATATAATATTAACTTATCAAAATAAAGCAAAACAATTTCATTTCTAATGTGTAAAGCATTATTGCCATTTATACTTTAATATTCGTATTAGACTTGCTTAAATAGTAAGAAATAGTTTTTTGAATAAATTATTAATTGAAGGAAACAAAACATGGCAACCTATAACGTAACTTTAGTAACCGAAGACGGCGAAAAAACTATCGAAGTTCCTGATGACGAGTATATCCTTGACGTTGCAGAAGAACAAGGTCTTGACTTACCTTACTCTTGTCGTGCTGGTGCTTGTTCTACCTGTGCAGGTAAAATCGTTTCTGGTACTGTAGATCAATCAGATCAATCTTTCTTAGATGATGATCAAATTGAAGCGGGATATGTACTCACTTGTGTAGCTTATCCTACTTCTGACGTTAAAATCGAAACTCATAAAGAAGAAGAGTTATATTAATTAGCTTTTTTTCGGTATCTTTGGTGTAAGGTTGTTGTAAAATGACACTCTTGCACCATTAATTTTTATCAGTGTTCATTTTTAATAATTTGTGTTAGCATCAACAATAAATCTTTAAAAGTAACACGTTTATGGGTAAGGTTTTAGTCTTAAATGCTTCCTATGAACCGCTCAATATTACTAACTGGAAAAGAGCGGTAGTATTATTAATGAAAGGCAAAGCAGAACAGTTAGAACATGAAGACATTTTTCTTTATCCTACTTTTCCATTACCATCTGTTATTCGGTTACGTCATTATGTAAAAGTACCTTATAAAGATATTCCCCTCACTCGCAAAAATATTTTTGAAAGAGACAAAAATACTTGTCAGTATTGTAGTTATAAAGGGGATCAACTGACCATAGATCATGTTACACCTCGATCTCGTGGTGGTGCTGATACTTGGGAAAATTTAGTGGCGGCTTGTGTTCGTTGTAATATAAAAAAAGGGAATCGAACACCCAAAGAAGCTCAAATGACTTTACATAAACAACCGAGAAAACCTTATAGTAGTCTTCATTTTGAAATTGCCAAATGTACTAAGGATAATCATAATCATGAATGGCGTAAATATGTAATTGGTATTTGAGGAATTATGAGGCAAGATGCCTATTCTACAACTATCAACTATTAGGCATCTCCAAAAATTTAAAATACCATTAATTCTAATTATTGGTAAATTGAAGTTATGTTTTTAATGATCCCTAATTGAAAATTATAATTCATAGTGAATGTCAATTACTTTCTCACTATTAACACATAGATAAAATCAACATCGGTTTAAGTTATAACGATAAAACCAAGAAAATTAAGGTTATAGGCTTCTATTCTATTAATTGCTTGTATCAATAAACTTAAAGGTGTTTCTTCTATTTTAACGACAAAAACAATACCTTGAGTTTTTTCTGCCAGTAAACTAGGATCATAAGATTCCAAGAAGAAAGAACTATTATATAGGATTACGCTATAATCTTTAGCAATAGATTGAATCAATGATTGAGTTTCTTCTGCACTAATACTAAAGGGTAAATCAGAATCATCCCCTCCAGCACCGAGAATGGAGACATTTTTTTCAGTAGCTATTTCAGAAAGAAAAGAGTCTTGAATCATCGGAAATTCTAATAAATCTCTTAATCCTTTTTCTTGAGTAGAATGCTCAAAATATTTGTGAACTTCTGGTTTTGTAATATTTGCATCAATTAATAATACTTTTTCTCCAATATTACCGGCAGTTTTCGCTAAGTTAGCTGTAATATAGGCTTGATCGTCTTCTGGATTTAATGAAGAAACTAAGATATTTTTTTTCTGACTTTGGGGTAACTTAAAATGAAGTTCTGTATAGATATTTCCTAAAGAAATTTGAGAAACAGGTGTACTTTCTTTAATAGAATCATCTATATCAAAAAAGTTTTGAGATTCAAATTTCGATTTTTGATTTTTTTCAGTATTCATTTCTACTGTCCCTAAAATTGGTAAACCAAAAGAGTATTCTAAATCACTGACTTCATATACAATATCTCGTCTTTTTTCGATAGCGATAGAGACTATCATTCCTACAAAAAAACCACCACCAATACCGATAATTAATTTGTTGGTAGGATTTGGTCGAAAACCTTCTAAATTTCCTTTTTTGTCTATGGGAATTTGTGGTTGTGAAAGTAATTGCCAAGGAATTTGTTTTTGAGCCATCTCTACGGTAAGGGTTTCTCGTTGAGCGGTGAGTTGATTAAGAATAGATGTATCGAGTTCAATTTGTCGAGCTAACTCATTATATTGTTGAATAACACCGGGTATAATCTCTAAATTTTTAGTAGTTTGAGCTATATTTTCTATTAAAGATTTTTGGCGAGAAGAAAGAATATCGATTTGATTTTGAGTGTCAATTAATTGTTGCATTAAAGCTAAACGACTTGCGTCTTGATAAGCAAAAACACGAGGATTAATATTAGGATTAACATTATTAATTATTAATATTTCATCACTTTTTTGATTAAGTAAATTATTGATATTTTGTCGTTGTTCTTTTAAAGTTAGAAGACTAGGATGATTTGGTGTTAATTTTGCTGAACTTAAGGCAATTTGAGATTCTACATCTTGTAATTGAGTTAATAATTGTTGTCTTTGTGGCTCTTGACTTAAAGTCGGTGCAATTAAAGATTCTTCTGAGGATAAACCTATATCTCTTTTGATATTATTCGATAATATATTTAATTCTTTTAATTGAGATTGTACTCCCAATAATTCTTTTTCTAAATCAGCATTAAGTTGAAAAACGATCTCCCCTTTGATTTGAGGGTTAACCAGTTTATTATCTAGTTGAAGTTGTAGTTGTTGATTTTGCAAATTATTGATTCTATTTTTGATTTTAGGTAGTTGATCATTGATAAATTTTATCCCGGAATTTAAACTCTTTTCTCTCTCAGTTTTACTATATTCTAAATATACATTTACCATCTCATTTAAAACGAAAAGCACAAAATTAGGATCATATCCTTTATACATAACCGAAATAATTTTAGTGTTATCTAATCTACTATCTCCTTGTTTTGCTTGTTCTACTATTAAATCTTTTCTAAAAGTCTCTTGTAAAAATCCTTTACGAATACTAGGATATTTATCAGTAATATTTTTAGCTACTTGATCTAAAATTTCTCTACTTTTTAATATCCTTAAAATGGTAGGATAATCAATGGTTAAAAGAGTTTCATCAACTTTTCCTCCAGTTCGGGCTAAAGTTGTCGCATCTGTTAATTTTTCAGCAGAAGTAGCTGGTTCTACTAACATTTCAAAACTACCAGGATAAATTACCCTATCTCTAGTTATGAGAGCTAAAATCGGAAAAAAAAAGGCTAAAATAAAAGCTAAAATGAGTAATTTTTTCCGTTTTAAAATATTAAAATAAAGTTTCAATTTATTTCCTTTCTTAGTTGCAGAACTTGGAGAAAAATCTTCTACTTCTTCTATAGGAAATGTCTCAGTTTCATATGCCACAGTTTTATCTAAAATTATAAATTTTTATTAAAGATTAGTTTTTTTGACATTATTATAATCTAACTATTAAAAATCATAGCACAGTGAAAAATTTTAACACATTTTTTTTCAATTCCTGATTATTGTTGCCATACTCTGGGTTTAAAGGTTGAGTTTAAGCCATATTCTCTCCTTAATAGTTGCCATATTGCTATCAAACAAGTTTTTGCTTCACTAACAGAATCTCCATGATAGCGACATAATAACCCATTCTGTAAAGTTGTTACCCCTAGTATTAGATGATGAAATTTATGGTTAATTAATTCTCTAATTTCCTTGATAAAATTATTGTGGGTATGTGTGGAAACTAAAATCAAACTGCCAACAACCGGCTTACCCGCTAAACCGTTGATTTCCGAAAAAAGTTGACTTTCTCCTTGTAATGATTGTCTATCAATCCATAGAGGTTTATTCTTATACCATATTTCAGTATAATTGAGCCATTGACCTTCCGTAAAAGTTTCTCTCCTCGCACTTCTGCCAAAACGGATTATTTCCCATCCTAACCATGTCGCATTATTTCCTAATTCTAGTTTTAATTTTTGTTGATATTGAGATTTATTAAAAACGATCGTTTCTTGGGGTAAATATTCTAAATAAGTATCATTTTCTAATTTAATCATGATGTCTTGAAAGGCTTTTTTTTCTGTATTTCGATAAATTTTAGTCGCTGCTGGGGTAGTAATAAATACTTGAGAATGAGGAAATAAATGGATATTTTGGGAGAGAATATCACCGCCAACAATTCCACCAGCAGTATGTAAAATAACGCTATGACATATTGATTCACCTTCAGGATAAAAAGCCCGTTGAATTTTAAAAGGTGCTTGATGATAAGCTGATTTTAATTTTGTTTTTCCTTGTTGATATTCATAAACTAAGTTAATTTTTCCTTGCCAACTTCCCTCAAACATTATTTTTTAGTTAATATTGCTAAAAACTTTTATCTCCCAATAAAATTCATTTCATTGCGAAGAATAAACCTTAACTAAGGTTAACTCAATTTCTACACAAAATATTCAGATTTTTTTAAATCATTGACAATGCGATCGCCTATCCTTGAAAGAGAAACAATCTGATTAAACCGCTTAAATATGGTAAAATCCTATATAGTAATCCTATCTGAGTTGTGAACTTTTTAGAGGTGTTAGCTATCAGCTTTCAGTGATCAGCTTTGACGGTATAGTAAGATTTACAGATTTATTTTTTAATCTTTAATTCTTCACCAATGATTTAGGATTGCTAAAGTATCACTTTTTATCTTTAACTATCATGGGTTGGTTTACAAAAGTTTCTCTTACAACACTATTTGTTTTCATTCCTAGTATAGTTCCTTCATTGAGTTCAAAATCGGTAATCTGCTTTTTAACGGCTTCGGCTAATCAAATAGTTAGTTTTGGACAAGAAGGCAAACAAGGTATTGACGGAAAAGATGGAGCTAGAGGTAGAGATAGTGAGGCTTTGACTATTTTTGCCGATGGTTCACCTTTAAACTTGAATTTAGCAGGACAAGAAGGATTTTTAGGGGAAAATGGAGGTAACGGCGAAAATGCTATCTGTGAGAATCAGCCCATTAATGTTAATTATAATCTGGTGGGAGCTGATGGTGGAAATGGTGGAAATGGTGGAAATGGTGGGGATGGAGGTAATGCTGGATCTTTAACTGTCTATGCAACAGATAAAAACTATTTAAAACAAATTTATATTCAAGCTAATGGTGGTGTCGGTGGAAAACCGGGGGAAGGAGGTAAGGGAGGAAAAGGTTGTCAATGCCCTCAACCCTATTGGGTAGTTGAATCTTGTTCTGGCAGACCCGGGGATCCTAACTATAGTTGTAGTACTAAAGAGTTTAGATGTTTAAACGGTGAAAATGGTAAAAATGGTAGATCGGGAAGGGTTGGCAGAGACGGCAAATTAGGTTCTCTTACCTTGATCAATACTAATCAACCTTTAGCACCCGATCGCCTTTCTGGTTCTGTAACGATGGAGGAATTGAAAAATAGGGGTTTTAATTTATCTAAAAATATATGGGAAACTCGTACTGGAGCGAAGGCTTTATTTGCGCAAAATTCCCTGATCGAGGATCAATATTTAGAATTGAAAGAAAGAGTAACAAATTCTGTAGTTTTAATTTGGAATGCACCCCAAGTATTTGCTCCCTTTAGCAACCGCACTATTACTCTAAATTTACAAGATGATCGTAGTGTAGCGATGCAAATTCCATCGGATTTATGGTTAGAAACTAATATTTTACAGAGAAATAACGTCACAGAATTATTTGTGTTCAATGCCATTAAGGAACAAGATGCCACAAAACTTAAAAGTAAAGGTTTATCAGGAGTCGGTTTAGGATTACAACTAGAATTAATCGATGAAGCCGAAAAATCTGATTTAATAAAAACTACTTTTAACATCAAATATAGTGTTTCTAATTCTTCTGAAGCCGGTTTACGTCCAGTCAGTGATTATATCTTACGTTATGAAGGGGAAATTCCCCCCGAAGCCATTCGTTATAGTAATAATCGTTATATAATAGAAATAGGGCAGTTACCAATAGAGTCTCGTCATTTAGAAGTAGGTAGAGCAGTTCAGGTACAACTAGAGATTAAACGTACCTTTGGGAATTATTCTGCTACTCAAAACATTGTAGAGAGAAATATTTTAGGTCGATTTAAGTAAAAATTCAATTTATGGAATAATTGGGGCTTAAAATTAGTTGTTTTTTTTAAACCTAAAACCTAAAATCTGAAACCTAAAAACCGAGATGTTTTTTGCAAGGTGCAAGACCAAGAGCAATATCTCAGTATGTAACAGATTCCTCGTCTCCTAGTCTTCATTTTTTTAGTTTTTTGAGCATTTTTCATTGTTAATGATTTCTTAACCCTAAATAGTTCTAAACCTGAGACAATATAGCTTAAGTAGTTTATTTAATTATTTTATGTTAGAGCCTAGCGACGTTATTGATTTGTTTTTTAATCACCTCAAAACTCGAAACTTTTCTGAGGGAGAAGTTATTTTTAGGGAAGGAGAAAAGGGAGATAAAATGTTTGCCTTGATGAAAGGTGAAGTAGAATTATGGCTAAATAATCAAGTAGTGGAGACAATTCATCAACATGATGTTTTTGGTGAAGGTGCTTTAGTACAACTAGAACATACTAGAATGACTACGGCGATCGCCAAAACTGATTGCGAATTAGCGGAATTAAATAAAGAAAGATTTTTATTTCTATTACAAGAAACGCCGTTATTTGCTCTTGAAATTGTCAGAAGTTTATCTAGTCGTTTGCGAAAAGTAAAGCTGAAATAATCAATTTAAGTCATGAAAATCTTAATTCTTAATGCAAGTTCAAGTATTTAAAAAAGTTATGTTTACGAAACTAATTGCTTTTTAAATATTATTAATAGGTGTCAAACTAACATTAAGACTATAATTTTGGTGATGAACATAAGATTGAGCGATCGCCAAACAATGTTATAATCTGATAAAATAAATGGAGAGAATAAAATAAGTAGGTAAGCACAATTAATACTGCATTTTATTTTTGGGCAACTCAAGAAGAAAAAGGAATGAAAAAAGAAGATAAGTTAAATGATACTCAGGTAAGAAAAGATGATCATATTAAAATTTGTTTAGATGAAAAAGTACAGTTTAATCAAGTAACTAATGGATTAGAAAAATATAATTTTACCCATTGTTGTTTACCCGAATTAGACTATGATGAAATTGATATTTCTACTTACTTCCTGGGCAAAAAATTAGGCTCTCCTATCTTAATTTCCTCCATGACAGGAGGCACAAAAAATGCTCAATTAATTAATCAAAGTTTAGCTATTATTGCCCAAAAATATAGTTTAGCTATGGGTATTGGTTCAGGGCGTGTTATTATTGAAAAACCAGAAGTTGCAAAAAGTTTTCAAGTGCGATCGCTTTGTCCAGATATATTATTATTAGCAAATATTGGGGCAGTACAATTAAATTATGGTTATACATGGCGAGAATGCTTAAAATTGGTAGAAATATTGGAAGCAGACACATTAATTTTACATCTGAATCCTCTACAAGAATGTATCCAACCAGAAGGAGACACTAATTTTAAAGATTTATTAGCCAAAATCGGCGTTTTATGTGAAAAAATTCCAGTGCCTGTTATCGTCAAAGAAGTCGGTAACGGTATTTCAGCGACAATGGCAGGAAAATTAATCAATATGGGGGTAAAAGCCATTGACGTAGCTGGTGCTGGTGGTACATCATGGGCAATGGTAGAAAGGGAAAGAAGCGATAATAAATTAAAGCGAGAATTGGGTAAAACTTTTGCTAATTGGGGGATTTCTACCGCCGATTGTGTAATAGACATTGCTAAAAAATACCCGGATATTCCTTTAATTGCAACTGGTGGCATTCGTAACGGTTTAGAAATTTCCAAATTATTAGCTTTAGGTGCTGATATTGTCGGTTTAGCTTATCCTTTTTTAAAAGCAGCCATGACATCTCATGAAACATTAGAAGAATTAGTAGAGTTACTCAACCTTGAAATAAAAACCGCTTTATTTTGCACTGGAAATAAAAATATAAAAGGAATACAAAGTTTACAAATTAAAGTCGATCAAACCTCCTACCCTTGAGAAAATGGGATGCTTTCTTATTGCTCAAAAATTATGATAAATTAAGCATTTTTTTGACATCACTTAATCCCACATTCCGCAGTTTCATTATGAAAGTATAAATATTTTAAGTGTAAAAGAGAATGAGAGCCGACATTTTCAGGGATTAACGTGATTGATTTTCTTTTGCTCTTATTTTTTCTGATTAATGGACTAATTTTTTCCATAACAAAATTTCACCTTTTGCAGTGAACACTTTTTATTTTTTATTTATGTTTGTTTTTTATTGGTTTTTATTAATTATCAATAATATTTGTGACAATTAGGACTAAATTGACAACTCCTCTGCCGTCATGGGAGAGGATTCAAGCTTTCACCGAATGATGCCTTTCAAAAGTGAACTTTTTACTTGGTCTTACTCTTTCTCCACAAGCTGTAGCGATATGCCAAATCCGCCAAATACCACAGACGTTTACTTGAAATT
>NZ_VRZC01000032.1 GCF_016743215.1 Geminocystis sp. GBBB08 | reverse complement strand
TAAAAATTTCCCTTGGTTTTCATAGGATTCTTTCCCTAATTTTTCCCAAACATATTTTCCTATGATTTGATCCCTTGGGCTATTTTGCCATATTTCGTGCAATCTATTTACAAAACGATAACGCCGTTGATTATCAATATAAGAAATTCCTATGGGTAACGAATCTAAAATTAAACGCAATTCTTCTTTACTTAGATATAATTTCTCTTCCGCTAATTTTCGCTCAGTAATATCATTGGCAGTGGCATAAATTACATTTTCTGTTGAAACTAAAATTGAAGTCCAAAGTAACCAGCGATAACTACCATCTTTACAACGATAACGATTTTCAAAATTACGAATTTTTTCTCCTGATTTTATTTTATTTAATTCTCTTTGGGTTTTTTCTTGATCTTCAGGATGAATAAAATAAAAAAACTGATTTGATGTTAATTCCTCAGTATTATACCCTAGCAATTTTTCCCAAGCAGAATTTACTTCTAAAAAATAACCATTTGTATCCGCAATACAAAACAAATTTAAAGATAATTTAAAAAAGTGATTATATTTATTTTCTATTTTTTTTAATGTATTGCTTTTATCAACTATTGTTAAGTTTAAATCTTGAATATTTTTAGCTAACTGATTTTTTAGTTTAACTTTAATTTTTCTTTTTATTTGTAATTGTTTTTTGAGAGACTTATTTTCTTTTTGTAAGTTTTTAATTTTTTTATGTAGATATTGATCTTTTTTATTCATTTCTTTAACCTTATTTGTATCTGAATAATAACTAACTGACGTTAAGTAATCATCTATTTGGTGTTAGATTTGAGATCTTAAATATAACTTGTAAGATGCCTATTAAACTTCTTCATAAAATATTTTTAAGCGGTTTGTAGTAAGGGATTTATCCCTGATTTTCCATTCTTCTTAAGTAAGCAAAATTAATTACATATTTTTCTCAAATAGAGAATAACAATGAGTAACAAGGAATTTAAACCCTTTACATTGCTTATATAGCAATCCTAAATGATTTGTGGCAATGTCAATATCAAAAATTTGGACGCAAGGCAATGAATGAGCTTAAGCCCCTTGTTAACCCCTTGTTAAACTGAGATTTTAACATTTTCTACTATTTTTAAATATCCCACAACTGATTTAGTAATGCTATATATAATTAATTTGCCGAAATACTTAGAAATATTTATTACATAATGGGTTCTTATTCATTACTTATTGTCATTCTATACTATATCATTATTAATTAATCAATATTATTAACAAATTTTTATTTAAGGATTTTTAGTTAAAGAATTTATTAGAATTTTTCCTTTTTCCCTATATTGTGTAGCTATTAATTTGCCTAAAATTACAAGATTTTCTTCCTTTAATTGTTGCATTATCTCCATAACTTTTTGACATAAATCTTCTTTCTCAATATTCCTAGTAATTTCTTTAAGTTTAGCTATTTCTAAATTAAGCCAATCTTGATTAAAAACCGCTTGATAAATAGGATTACTTATTTTAATTTGTTCTTGTTGTTTATTAACAATTCCTGATAATAATAATTGTATAATTTCTGGACTATTATTATTAACTAAATTTCCATTTTCTAAAATTTCCTGATACAATTTGAGTAAATCATAACTATTGGTTTGTTTTGTAAGGCGATCGCAAATAGTTTTCAAATGTTCAGGATGATCATGATATTGCCAATGATGAATAATCTGAGATTTAATCAGAGTAGAAATTTTAATTTTAAGTTCACTATGATGAGTTAAAAATTCTGTAATAAGTTGAGAAAGAAAAGGAGTTTTTGAAGTAAAAATTGGCGATAAATTAGTAATTTTTGACGAAGATAAAACCTGAGAATTATCAACTACTAATTTACATAATTTTTGAGTTAAAAAAGGTTGTCCTCCTGTCCATGCTAATATCTCTTTAAGGGTAGCTTGAGGATTATCCACTTTTCCGTTTAAACCTTTGATTAAAGGAGAAGTCTCATCAAATTCAAACCCTTTTAATTCTATAGCTTTACCAATATTAAAAGGAGTTCTCGCTTTATCTTGTATTAATTCAGAGGGAAAAGTGACACCAAATAAAGCCCAATTAAGACGATTATAAATATCATTTTCTCACCTTTGATTATAAAAAAAACGAATTAAAGCAAAAAAATCATCAGTAGAAAAATTTAAACTTTTTAAAGTATCAATTTCATCTACAAAAATAAACAGTTGTTCTTTAATATATTTTCCTAAAATATCCTCAATAAATTGATTTAATTTTTGCACAGGAGATAAATTGTCTAAATCTCGCCACCAATTTCTTAAATTAACTTGATTGATTAACCGCAAACTACGCCATAATTCAGAAGCAAAACCAAAATATAATTGTAATGGAGTTAGTTGTTCGTTACCAATCATAGTTAAATCAATAGAAGCACATTTATAACCTTCGGTTTCTAACTGATGTTTTACTCTCAAACGTAAGGATGATTTTCCCATTTGACGGGAGTTAAAAACATAACAAAATTGACCATTTTTTAAACTATGATAAAGTTCCTTATCAGCTTTTCTTTCCACATAAATAGGATTATTTTTGGCTAAACTACCACCGACTTGATAAGAAAATTCTTGATTAAGATCTGTCATTATTATTTCTTAAAATGGCTAATTGATTTCGGAAAAAAATACGATAAAGTAAGCAACGAGGACTAACTTCATTTCCTTGTAAATTTATTAATCCCATACTCTCTAATTTGTAGGCTGTGATTGGTTCAATCTGAACAGTTTTTTCACTATTTACTATTTTTTCCATCGCTTTTAATAAACTAGGAAATTGTTGTATTTTTCTCCATTGATTATATAAATGATTTCCATAAATACCTGAGAGAGTTGTCGCAGTTTCTAAAAATTTATTTTCCTCTATTTTTTCCGTTTTTAAATAATAAATAGCTAGACGTACAAGATAAGGATGCCCCCCAATAAGTTTTGTTAATTTTTTGATTAACTCTAATTGATTTTGATTAAATTGATGGAGTTTAGAAAAAGTTTCTATTTGAGATTCCGTAAATTCTGGTAAACGAAATGATAAACCAACATTAAAAGGTGATTGATTAATATTTAAAGGGACATAAATATCTGTAGAATAAATAACAATTAGCCTTAACTTTTGCCAAATATCAACGTCTTTTGCTTCTTCATACCATGATCTTAATAACGGAAAAAAATTAGTAGTAATTTGAGGATATTCAAATAAAATATCAACTTCATCTAATGTAATTATTAAAGGATTTTCTATGGTTTCTAAAATATAATTTTCTAAATAAATTGTACAACTAATTTTACTACCTAAATCATCATCCCAATATTCAGTTAGATTAATTTGTAAATTTAATTGACGGGCGACATTAGCACAAAACCAGCGTAAAAATTTATTTATATCATCAAATAAAGATTGATCAGCTTGTCCAAAAGTAATCTTAACATGGTGATAATTATATTTTTTACTATGATTAATAATGCGAGTTTTTAAAGAAGTTTTACCAAATAAAGATGGTGCTTTTATCAAAATTAAGGCCCCGGGTTTGACTATTTCTTGATAACACTGCTCTTCGATGGGATAACGCTCGATATAAAAAGGAGAATCTAAAGGTACTGTACCTTCTGGAATTTCTAATTTTACCTCATTTTCTTTTACTTTATCTTCTTTTTCAATCCCAGAAATTAACGTTATTACTTCTGAATTTTGAGTTTGTTTGTCTTTTTGATATTGTCTGATAACAGAACGAAAATTATTTTTACTTACTTTCGTTTTCAGTCGATTTCCTAATATTTGCCATAATTGAGAACCGATACCTCGAATATAGTCATGATCATAACCAGAATTTTCCGCAATTTCGTAATAAGTTTTACCTAACCAACATTCTTGAAAAACTAATTCCTGTAAATGATTTAATTGAATGGGTTTAATTAATTGATTAACAATAAGTAAGGCATCTTCTAAATTCATCTTGTTTTTTAAAATTACCTATAACTTATGAGATATAAATAAGATTCAGAGGGCTTTAATAATTCTTGTAACAGAAAAGAGTAAAAAAATCAAATGTTAGAATTATTTAACCTGAGATTATCTTGGTTAAAATAGAAGAAAATCAAAAATGTTTAAGTTTATTTAGATGATCTGAGGTTATTTTTTCCGATAAAATAAAGAAAATTACAATATAAAAATCGTGCGGTTAAAACAAGTAATTATTGCTTATAAAGCTGGGGATAAAGATAGTAAGGCATGGGCTGAAAGATGCTCAAAAGAATTAGAAGCCCGTCAATGTAAAGTATTATTAGGTCCTAGTGGAATTAAAGATAACCCTTATCCCGTATTTTTGGCTTCTGCTACCCAAACTATCGATTTAGGAATTATATTAGGGGGAGATGGTACTATTTTAGCCGCTTCTCGTCATTTAGCCCCTGAAGGTATCCCTATTTTAGCAGTAAATGTGGGTGGACATTTAGGCTTTTTAACCGAACCTTTTTCTCTATTTCAAGACACCCAAAGCCTTTGGAATCGTTTAGAAAATGATTTATATGCCGTGGAAAGACGCATGATGTTAGAAGCACAAATTTGGGAAAGAAATCAGAAAAATATTGAACCTGTCAGCGATCGCTTTTTCTGCTTAAATGAGATGTGTGTAAAACCCGCCTGTTTAGATAGAATGCCCACCTCTTTACTAGAAATGGAAGTTGACGGAGAAGTAGTTGACCAATATCATGGTGATGGTTTAATTGTCTCTACTCCCACTGGCTCAACTTGTTACACTGCTTCGGCTAATGGGCCTATTATACACCCTGGTATGAGTAGCATCGCCGTTACCCCTATTTGTCCTCTCAGTTTATCCAGTCGTCCTTTAATTTTACCACCTCGTTCCGTTGTAAGTATTTGGACACTAGGAGATTACGAACTGAATAATAAATTATGGATGGATGGAGTTTTAGCAACCTCAATTTGGCCCGGGCAATGGGTAAGGGTACAAATGGCAGATTGTCAAGCCCAATTTATTATTTTGAGAGAATCTCACTCGTTTTATCAAACCTTACGGGAAAAACTACAATGGGCTGGAGCGAGGGTTTATTACGAAAATAATCATCGTAATTAAATGATTTTGGCTAACTATTTCATCATCGAGTTTAAGGTAGCCAATTTTCATCTAAGATTTGTTTAAGGGATACACTTAATTATGAGTCTTTTAAAGAGTATATCTTGCCATCTATAAGAATGCGACTGATACCCTTAGCCTGTAAAAATGACGAAGTTTTTTGTAAAATTCTACCATCAGGAACTTTAATTACTTTACCTTTGCGGGCGCTGTGAGTGCCTTTGGCATCGCAAAATCTTTTAGCTACTCGATGATTATCAAAAACTGGTAAAGTCTGTTGTTGAGTTTCCAGCCCCGGTATTTTACCTAAATCGGCAAATTCTCTTAACGGCTTAGTAATTAATTCCGAATAACGATCGATCACAAGATAACAAACTCTGGGAAAAATCGCTTTAGCTAGAGGTAATACTTGTAACTGTTCTGTATTAACATTTTTTTGACTAACAAATTCAATCTCATCATCCTCATCGTCATCATCCTCATCGTCATCATCATCGTCCATATCTTCCCCAAACATGGCGGCTAAAACATTAACACAATCAAGATCATCATCGTCATCATCAAAATCTCTTTCTTGTTCTATTTCTGTATAATTAATAATATTTTCTTCTTCGAGTTGAGATAACAAATTATCTGATTCTATCTCAATTTTTTGACTGCTTTTTTGTACTGGTTTACTAATATTAACAGTATGTTCTTCAATCAAAGTTTCTCTGAGCAGATTTTCTTCTTGAGGATTTTCTTCTGTAGGGGTTTCTTTGAGCAGATTTTCTTCTTGAGGATTTTTCGATACATCAATAATTTCCGTCTCTAAACTCATAATTTCCAGTGTAGAATTTGTTTCCTCTGATGAAGATAATTCTGTGGTTTCTACTTCTGTGATGGGAGTTAAAATTAATTCTGCTTGAGGATCATTTTCCCCTGAAGAGCGAGTTGTCCGTGCTAAACGCTTTTCTTGTATCAAATCTTCATATTCTAAGTCTGATAAACTAATTTTGAGAAAACGGCTAACGGTTGAACTACTCACCCCGAAACGAATCGCTAAAGTCGAAGTTGTTTCTTCTGTGTTGCGATATAGCTCTAAGATTTCTTGGCGATCGCCATCAGACAATTTTCTCGGACTCATAATCTCAACCTTACTCGTTAATATAGTCAAACTCAAACTAATTTAGCTATTATTAATGTGACTTATGTTAGTGCTATTTGTCAAGAATAGCTGAAATAACAGTATCACTTAAAGCTAATTTTAATGTAGATTGCTTATTAGCATCTTTGATTTAAAAATCAGATCAAGTGACAAGATTGCCTTATTTCCCATAACATTTATCCTTACTACTATGTCTATTTTAAAGTTTCAACCTGCCGTCTTAGTTTTAGCTGATGGTACATCCTATAATGGCTATAGTTTTGGTGCAAAAGGTACAACCTTCGGAGAAGTCGTTTTTAACACAGGCATGACAGGTTATCAAGAAGTAATGACAGATCCAAGTTATTCTGGTCAAATAGTCACCTTCACCTATCCAGAATTAGGCAATACGGGGGTTAATCCTGAAGATGAAGAATCTTTTAAACCTCATATCAAAGGCGTTATTGCTCGTAATATTACCGAAAAACCTAGTAATTGGCGATCGACTCAATCATTACCAGATTATTTAAAACAATATAACGTTGTTGGTATTTACGGCATTGATACCCGGGATTTAACTCGCCGTTTACGCTCATCAGGAGCAATGAATGGGGCAATTTCTAGCGAAATATTAGATCCTGATCAGCTATTAGTTCAACTTCAAGCCGTGCCTTCTATGGCGGGTTTAAACCTTGTTAAAGATATAAGTACAAAAGAAGTTTATGAGTGGGCAGAACCAACGGCAGCCGAATGGGAATTTAGTCACAGAACAAATTTACAGAGTGAAGAAGAAAAATTCACCGTTGTTGCCATTGATTTTGGAGTAAAACGCAACATTTTGCGCCGTTTAGCTAGTTATGGTTGCAAAGTAATTGTCGTTCCAGCCAACACTTCTCCTGAAGAAATCTTGAAATATAATCCTGACGGTATTTTCCTCTCTAATGGACCGGGTGATCCTTCCGTAGTGCAAGAAGGTATTGTCACCGCCACAAGACTATTAGAAGCCAAAAAACCAACTTTTGGTATTTGTATGGGGCATCAAATTCTCGGTTTATCTTTAGGAGCGGATACTTTTAAATTAAAATTCGGTCATCGAGGCTTAAATCAACCTTGTGGATTAAAACAAAAAGTTGAAATTACCAGTCAAAATCATGGTTTTGCCGTCACAGAAGAATCATTAGGGGCTGATGTCGAGATCACCCATCTGAATTTAAACGATCGCACGGTAGCCGGATTAAAACATAAAACTTTGCCCTTTTTCTCTGTACAATATCACCCAGAAGCTAGTCCAGGTCCTCATGACGCTGATTATTTATTTGAGCAATTTGTAAAAATGATGCGCGATCATAAATAAGTAGCTTAGGGGTTTAACAATGTGAGGGATCTTATAAAGTCATAAATATTTATGTGAATTTAAGCCCGTACAATAGTTTATAAAGGTGAAACAGGCATCTTGCCTGTAAATTTCTAATTCCTAATTCCTCATTTCTGATTATTAACGACTATTCATTCTTTGAAGGCGATTTTCAGTTAAGTTATACCTTGAAGGTTGAGAAGGATTAACTCTAACTTCTCCTTTTTTCTCATAGATAAAAGACGTATCTTTTTCTTTCAAAATCTTTTTCTGTGATTGAACATCAGGAGAAACTATTTCCTGAATTTTACCTTCCCTAGGAATTTCTTGGGGAGAAGTTAAAGGAGTGTTTATTTGGGTATCATTATTTATATTGGTATTTTGTGAAGGCATAATATTTCCAGCAGTAGCAGAATCATAACTAAAATAAACATGACCTAATGCTTTTCCTTCATAAGTTCTTTTTGTAAAACGCCATCCGGGGTTAAGTACAATTTTCATGGGCTGCCCGTTTAAACCTTGTGCCGTACCAACTACCACTGGAGGTTGACTAGTATCTTTCCGATTGATCCCAATTAATAATAAATTACCATCTCTTTCTACCAGATTTAAAAGAATATCTAAGCCATAATCTTGTCCATCAGAACGAATTGAATAACCATTAGCATCAGTACTACGGCGACAATGACCACTAAAATCAAAGTTAAGTAATAGTAAGTCAACATTAACAGGATTTGCACCCATTTCACTCCAACAACGATTTTTCCCAGTAATTTGTTCTATTACAATTAAGTTGTATTTATTTTCTCCATAGGGTTGAGCTACAGCAATAAATTCATTTTGATTTACTTCTGTTTCTTGAAAGGTAACAGCTTTGACGGCGTTGAAGGGTAAAAAAGTGGATAAGGCAGTTAAAGCTAAAACAGATAATTTGTTTGATAGTATTGATTTGATCATAGTTATTATTAATATTGTATTTTCGTTACAGTTAATTTGCTTTATTTTACATAAATATTTTGAGTAGGTACTTTTTAGGGATTTATTCTATTTACCTATTGAATGTTATATCACTTGACTCACAAATCATGAACCATGTTCCGAAAATTTTTTCATCTTTATCTGGACTTTACTTAAGGAGTGCGTCAAAAGAAGACTGGGAAACTATAAGACTGAGAGACTAGAAAAATGTTACACTGGAAAAATTGTCTTTTTAGAGATTTTTGTAATATACTTAACCGAACAGGTTTTGTACAGTATTTTCAATAGGAGATGTGTAAAAGAAACTAGAATTTTTAATCAAAAATTAGAGACACCCAGAACTTTAAGTCCAAGATGTCTCAGGGTTTTATATTAACTTATTTATGCTTAAGGTCTTTATATAAGCTGACCTCAATTTATCTTTGATTATAATAATCTCTTTTTTGAAGTTATATTTAGTTTCTTAATCTTTTCTTTAGATTTTATTAATGAATATCACAAAATGTTAATTAATAATAATTTATATTAAGTTTTATTAATAACAACCCCTAATTTTTGAGATAACCACACTTCAAAATTTCTGATAGACAAAAGTTTCATTTTTTCAGGCTCTACCATCGGCTCAACTAAAATCGTAAACATTCCTAGTCGATTACCAGCTAATACATCAGTAAATAAACGATCTCCTACCATAGCAATTTGTTCAACGGGGTGATTCATGGCATTAACCGCTTGTCGAAGTTTACGGCGAGATGGTTTACCTGCACCAAAAATAAAGGGTAAATTTAAACTAGAGGCGATGGCACTAATACGATTTTGACTTAAGTTATTACTAACTAACCATAAATCAACTATAGGACGAACTTCTGTCACCCAATTAATTAATTCGGGGGATAACTGTTTTTCTTTCCAAGGCACAAGAGTTTCATCCACATCTAACACTAACCCCTTAAGATTATACTGTCGAATCAAATTAGGACTAAGATGAATCACAATATCACCTAAAACTAAATCAGGTTGTAAAATTTTTGCTCTGGACATGATCAAAATAATTAAAATAATTAATGAAGAGATTAAGAAAAAATAAAATAGTTGTTAATTCATTGTTCATTGTTCATTGTCAATTGTCAAAGTTTTAATTCGATTTCGTCCTTGATTTTTGGCTAGATATAAGGCTTTATCGGCATCACAAATTAAATTTTCAGGTTGCCTTTGATGATTAGGAATTAAACAGCCAATACCCATACTTAGGGTGATACAATTACTCACTGGTGATTTTTCATGAGGAATAGACAGAGAGTTGATGGCATTATGGATTAATTCTGCCACAATTAACGCCCCTTGAAGGTCTGTATTGGGCAAAATTACGGCAAATTCTTCTCCACCATAACGGGCGACTAAATCCGAAGGACGTTTAACCACAAAATTAATACATTGAGCTACTTCGGTAATGCAGTCATCTCCCTTTTGATGACCATAAAAATCGTTATAGAGTTTAAAATAGTCAATATCAATCATAATCATAGATAGAGGATTTTGTTCTCGAAGATGTCTTTGCCATTCTTTTTGAAGAGACTCATCAAAACAACGACGATTTGCCACTTGAGTTAAAGCATCCCGATTTGCGATTAATTGTAACTGACGATTTCCTTCTTGAAGTTGAATTTCAAACTGTTTTTGGAGGGTAATATCTCTAACGGTAATGGCAAAACCATCATCTAATTTTACGGCGGCCAAATGATACCAAAGGGATTTATCAGATGAATAGAAAAAATCTCTCTGTAAAGGTTTACCTGTTTTAATTACTTTAATAACATCGTCAAAAATAGTAGGATGAATATGATCAATTAAATCTTTAACTATGATTTTTCCAATAATTTCATGACGACTACGATTAAAAATTTTAGCGATAATGGAATTAACTACTAAACAGCGAAATCCAGTTATTTTTTTGGTTTGAAGATGTCTAACAGATTGCAATGCTGCCACTCCATCTAAAGAGCTATCTAAAATACTATCTAGCAAATTTTTTGAGTTATTCAGAATTTCTTGTATTTGTTTTCTTTTTTTTACTTCTATTTCTAAGAGATTTTTTTGTTTTTGAATAGTTAATAAATTTTCTATTTTTTTCTTTAATTCTATTTTTTCAAAGGGATATTGAATATAATCATCTCCTCCCACGTTAAAAATTTTTACCTTATCAAAAGTATTCTTTAATCCACTCATAAAAATTATGGGAATATCGCCAAAATAATCATCTGATTTAATTTGTTTACATAAATCATAGCTATTAAAATCAGGCATTTCTACATTAAGAAGAATCAAATCTGGTTGTAGAATTTGAATAGTCCTAAACGGTGTTTCGTTTTGGGGAATTATTTGAAATTTATAACCAATTTTTCCTAAAAGCTCTTTGAGTAATCGTATCCTTTCTGGTAAAAACTCTATAATTAGGATATTTGCCTTATTTTTGCTCGAGTCATTCATGGAAATTATTTTTTATTTCTGGGGATGTCTATGAAACCGAAAACTGAAAACCGAAACTTCCTGTTATTCCGAATTAATTTTTTATTTAGATTTTAACGTAGTAAATGCCCTCAATGGTCAAAAGTTTGAGTTAAACTAAGTAAGGAAAAATAATGTTTAAAAACAACTATGAGTGAAAATTTACCAGAAAGACCATCACCAGATATTACTACTCAAGAAGAAAATATTTCTGGTATAAGAGTAAAAGATTTAGTGATAGTTTTGATTCAAGCATTAGTTTTATCTTTTGGTATTCGTATCTTTATTGCCGAAGCTCGATACATTCCCTCCTCTTCTATGGAACCAACTTTATTAATTAATGATCGTCTAATGATCGAAAAAATGAGTTATCGTTTTCATGAACCAAAAAGAGGAGATGTAGTTGTTTTTAATGCTACAGAAACTTTACAAAAAGAAGGCTACCAAGATGCTTTTATCAAGAGAATTATAGGCATACCCGGAGATCAAGTGAAAGTTCGTAACGGTAAAGTCATGGTAAATAATCAAGTCTTAAGAGAAACTTATATTAAAGAAGCACCCAATTATAATTTTGGTCCTGTAACTGTACCTGAAAATCAATATTTAGTCTTAGGAGATAACCGTAATAACAGCTATGATTCTCATTATTGGGGATTTGTGCCACGGGATAAAATTATCGGTCGTGCTTCTGTGCGTTTTTGGCCCCCTCAAAGGATCGGCTTAATTAACGAACAACCCGCCTATGCAGATACTCCTTCAAGTAATAAGTAAGCAGTCAATAAGGTGGTTTCCCAGAAAGAATATACCAATCTTCTGAATAATTTCCCCTTTTTTCAGGGGGTTAGGGGGATCGTACGGGTATAATTATTGTCAGAAATTACCTAAGCTCTCAACGCATTTATTTCAATTTTTATTAATTCTTGAAAATGATTGAAACCCCAAATCACCAGTGTCTAATTAATATTTATCGATCATTCCTTTACTTTTCTTAATTGTTAATTATTTTATCGATTTATGAGGATCAATGACTAAGTAATGTAAGATAGAACCTAATGCAATTATTTATCCCTGATAAATAAAGATTAATCTCAATGATCTTTGTTTGGATCAGAAATTAAAGCTGAAAGTAAAATTAAGCAGATTCGATGAGTAATCCCTCTTCTGTCGTTACCGAGCTATTAACAGCCTTTCCCCAGTGGCGTACTCAAATGTACTTTAAATCTTCTTTAACGGCTCTTTCTCATGCGATGGAAGATCAAGTTTTGGCTAGTGATGAACAGCCTTTAATTATTGCTAGTTTTCAAAAAGAAAGATTTTATCGTCAAGAAGCTCATCGCTATGCCCGTATTGGTAAAATTTCTCCTCATGTTTATGTTTTGGCAGCCCCAGAAACTGATTTTAGCAGTGTTTCTGATATTTATGAAAAGGTAGCTTTTACTCAAGATGATGCTTTAACTCAAGAATGGCATTTAGTGGTAATTGCTCAAAACTATGCTAATTGTTTGATTTGTCGAGAAAAAACTCATTTACCAAAAAATACCCCTTCTGAAAGTGCTATGGATAATAGTCGTCGCTTTGAAGGTATTTGGACTTTTGATCGCCAAATTAGTCAAAAGGTAGCAGAAATTTTATTACATCGTATCGCTAATTATCGTCCAGAATTGAAACGGAAAATTAATCGGGCATTAAAGTTATATTGTCAGGAAGTAAAAAATACTCCCAATTCTAAGCAATTAGCTATTTTTGATTCTCCCATGGTGAATCCTGATCCTTTTGTGCAAAGATTGATTACATATTTACAAGCAGGACAATATAAACTAATTAAAGCTAATCGTTTTTTAATGACAAAGGAGAAAAAAGAACGGTTACTTAATTCTGTTACGGGAGCAATACGGAGATCGCTTAATCCTCATGAAATTTTACAAGTAGCGGTAGATAAACTCGGAGAAGGTTTAGGGGTTTGTCGTTGTTTGATTTATCGTTGTGAAGAAACCGACTTAAACGCTAAAATTTATCATGAGTTTTTAAATGATCAAATTAGTTCTGTCAAAAAAGAAATTTGGCCTCTTAAAGATAATCCTTTATTTCAAGAAATATTAGAAATCAGAGAATCTATTAGTATTAATGATGTAACCATTGATCCTCGTATTCAAGATAGTCAATCTCCATTATCCCAATTAGTCACCAGTTGCTCAATTCTATCTTGGTTAATTGTGCCAATATTTTATCAAGGGAAATTATTAGGGATGATGGAGTTACACCATTGTGATTCTATTCCTATAACTTGGAAATCTGAAGATATTGCCTTAGTTGATGCTATTGCCACTCAAGTAGGTGTTGCCTTAATTCAAGCGGAATCTTACGCTAATTTAGAAACTCTTAATGAACAATTAGAAGCTCTCGATCGCACTCGTTCAAACTTGGTAGCTATTACAGGACATGAATTACGGACTCCTTTATCAACTATTCAGGTGTGTTTAGAAAGTTTAGCCCATGAGCCTGATATGCCTGAAGAGTTACGTCAAGTAATGTTAAGCACAGCCTTAAATGATGCTGAAAGAATGCGTAAATTAGTGCAAGATTTTCTGATTTTATCCCAACTTGAAGGTGGAACGGTGGAATGGAATCCTGAACCGTTATCCTTAGAAGAATGTATCGATTTATCATTATCTCATATTCGTTCTCGACAAGATCAAAGTACGATACCTACCATTAAAAATTTAGTAGCCGATGAATTGCCTTTAGTACAAGCTGATGGTGAATGGTTAGTAGAGGTATTAAGTAAATTATTAGATAATGCGTGCAAATTTACCGATAGCAATGGACAAATTATTATTGAAGTAGAAGAAAAAGAAGATGACACTTTAGAAGTAACTATCTCAGATAATGGTAGAGGCATTGAACCTGATAGATTAGATCAAGTATTCGATCGATTTTACCAAGAAGAAGGCGCACTAAGGCGATCGGCCGGAGGTACAGGATTAGGATTAGCTATCTGTCGGCAAATAGTCAAAAATTGGGGCGGAAGAATTTGGGCAGAATCTATCGGTAAAAATCTGGGGAGTAAATTTCATTTTACCGTGCCAAAATTTAATCCTACTCCTCCAACAAACTCTCAAACATTTAAGAAAAATCGTCGGCAATCAACTCAAGGCAGCTTAAAGTAATTGATAGTTATAAATAAAAGCGATCACTCATGCAAATAGCTTTTTCAATACATCAATATTCCTTTTTGACGAATGGTACTAAGTGCATCATGTAATCCCGTTTCCCAATTGGTACGCCAGCCATGCGAAGAATATCGTAAGCTGTGACCATATGGAAGTAGAAGTTTGGAATCAAAAAATCATCTACATAGGCACTACCAGATAACTCGGCATAGAGGCTCAGACCTAAGTCAATGCGCGTAACCTCAGCTAACTTTACATCTTCAGCGTAAATACCCCGAAGAAGTTGCTTGGTGTTTGCTATGTGCTCGTATGCCTGAATGAGTGATGTGACTTCTGGATCTAAATTATTCACAGGTTTGCTCTCACACCACAACGCAAAATTCCGTGGTTGATTGCATGTGAACGCAACCTGTGTACCGAGGGGAAGCATATCATCTGTAATGCGCTTCTGAAGGAAAGAGTCATTATCACAAAAATAAGTCTGAGCTGACTTCAAGAGGTGTTCAAGAGTGGTTAACCGACTTTGGAATAGACTTTGGATTAAACCTATATTTCGACTTTGCATTTCATGATTCTTCAAGATGGTTTGTGGCACAACCTATAATTATATCACAAATACTCTCTAATATTTATTTTAAAGTATCATTACTGCAAATGCAATTTGGGCGTAAATTTAGCTCTTAATTATCAAATAAAAACTATTTTAGTTGTGGGTTTTCCCCAACCCTTATGTTAATTGTTCATTGTTTTTAGTATCCAACCGATAATTACCCCAATACCACCGAAACGAACTATCATCCAAAACGGTTCAATTAAACTGCTCGACTTAAATAACTCACTTTCTAGTCTTAATTCTATTTCTGCTAACTCTTTTTCAATGTAATGCAATTCACTTTTAATAGAATCTTGATTCTTATTCTCTGCTTGTAAATCTTTGATTTGTGCTTGACGATTTTCTAATTCGCTTTTTTTTGCTTGATCTTCTATTATTTGTTGGTGACGTTGTTTTATTTTGTCTAAGGATGCTTCTAAATTGGCGATGGCATCTGTAAGATTAAATTCGGTGGAATCGGAGTTAGTTTCGTGGTCAGACATTCTACAATAAAAACAAGATACTAAGGAGAATTATAACAATATGAGTTTAAATGTAGAATCAAAATCTATAACAACACAGATGAGTAACCTAGAGTTAGCCCAATTATTAGCTGAAAAAATGACGATTAGTTCCTCTGATTGGCATAAACTAAAAAATAACCGTAAAGCTCAAGCTCTACAACAGTTAACCTCTAGCTTAATATATTTACTGAATGATCAACCGGAAGAAGCATTATTAAGAATTAACCAAGCACAAGGTTGGCTAGATCATACTATAAAACCGTTACCATGTCCTACCCATGGCCATAAAAAAACTCCTTAACAAATGAGTAAAGAGGATTTAGAAAATTGATGAAATTGTTTAGAAAGTTTAACTTGAGTGCCTTGGTGATTCCATAACACTTGATCAAAAATTTGATGTAAGATACATAATCCTCTACCATTTTCTGCCTCTTCTGGGGGCAAATCCAGTTCATTCAAAGAAGAATTACAATTTCTGACAAATCCGTTACCTTGATCACATACTAACCAGGAATATTCTCCTCGATGGTAACAAAATTTTACAACTACTCTTTTACTAGGATCTAGTTTATTTCCATGTTTTGCTGCATTGACTAAGGCTTCTTGTAAACCTAATCTGATTTCGGGGTGTAACTGCTTAGGTATTTTCTCCAGTAATAAATCAAGTATAGGACAAAGATACAAAGTAGAAGCAAAACTGACTGTTTTCCAATTACTAACATTAACTGGTAGTTTAATAGAAATCACGTTACTAACTCCTGATTATTAATAATTGAATTGTGAATAACGAATAATGATAAATAAGGGAAGATGCAAAAATAATTGTATTTTTTCTATGGTAATAAGGTTTTTTCAATGAGCTTTTGCGACAATTGAGATCAAAAAATCAAAGGCGTTTGAGCTTACTGATTGTTGTTAGGCAGAAAACATTTTAAAGATATTATTCTATTTTCAATTATATCATAATTATTTTCATCGTTAAAAATACTTAAACTTTACAAGAATTTTATAAAACTAAGGTAAAATTCACATTTTTTACGGAATTAATGGCCAAAAAAAATCCCCCATATTAAATAAGGAGGATATAAAGTTAAATTATTCGGATTCTGAAAGTATTTAAAGAACTTTTCCTTGTAAGGTTTCAGAGTCAATGGGTTTAATGAAATATAAACGGATAAATTGACTAGCGTTAGATAAAAATAAGGGTAATTTACGAAGGAATTTTATGGGTGCGATGGCATTAGTTGCATCAATAGCTCGTAATTTTTCACAGTTACTAACACAAATTTCTAAACTGTCATAAAAAGCGGGATTATTTACATCAATAATAACGGGGAAAACTCTTCCTGCGGTATGATTAGTTCTTTCAATAACGTGTTTATCATAGCTTCTAGCATCTAAACCAATAGAAGCATAAAAGTCAGCACGCTGTATATCATTAAGATACATAGTCGCAAATACTGATAAGAGGAAGAAACGACACCACAGTTTTGCTTTCCAATCATTTAAGTATTCAGGTTTAGCTTTAAGAATAGCATCAAAAAAGTCACCGTGACGATTTTCGTCTTGACACCAATTTTCAAAAAACTTGAAGATAGGATAAATACGACTTTCTGGATGTTGTTCTAAATGACGATAAATAGTAATATAACGCCAATAACCGATTTTTTCCGATAAATAAGTGGCGTAAAAAATAAATTTAGGTTGGAAGAATGTATAGTCACGACTTTTAGTTAAAAATCCTAAGTCTAAGGATAAGTTAAAATCAGACATTGCTTTATTAAGAAAACCTGCATGACGGGCTTCATCCCGAGACATGAGATTAAAACATTCAGCTAATAAAGGGCTTTTATTTTTTAAACGTCTGCCTAATTCTTTATATAGTAAAAATCCTGAAAATTCCGCAGTACAAGAGCGTTCAAGGAACTCTATAAATAATTGACGAGTCTTACCATCAATATGATCCCATGATTGATCAAAATCTGCATTGCGTACAAAGTGATGACGATTATAATCTTGTCTGAATTCTGCTACGATGGCTTGTAATTCTTCTTCATTAACGGTGATGTCCATTTCTGCCATGGCATCAAAGTCTGTGGTATAAAAGCGTGGTGTTAGAATTGTTTCTTTAGCCGGTGCTTTTACTCCCGGACGTATTTCTTCATATTCCGGTTTTTTTAATGTTGTTACCATAATATTTTTTAAAAAATTCTATTTATTGCTTTTCTTTAAAATTCAGCTTAAATTTCAGTTTAACAAAATGTTTACCATCTCAATAACCTATTTTATTAAGTATTGTGACAAAAAAATAATTTTTATTGGCGATGGCTTGACAAAAATACATAGTTAGATAATGAAAATTAAAGATGATGATTTAAACAAAGTTTCTCGTATTGATTAATTAAGCTAAAATTTTTGGTACACGGAAAAAATCTTCTTCTGTTTCCGGTGCACAATGGAATAAACTTTCTCTATCAGTATAGGTAATTTGTTGATCTTTTCTGGTTATATTACTTACATCAATGGCTCGTATAGTTGCTTCAACATTATCTGTATTTAATTCTCTTAATTGTTCAAAATAATCAAAAATAGCATTTAATTGTGTGCCAAATTCTTCTTCTTGTGCTGGGGTGATTTCTAAACGTGCTAAATTAGCAACTTTTCTGACTTCTTCTTTGCTAATACTCATATTTTTATTATTTAATATTTAACCTACAATTTTGGAGTTTACCAGAAAAATATCAAATATGATCACCATGAAAATTTTAATTTTATCTACTTCTGTAGGAGCATTAAGTTCAGGTATTGGTGGAGGTGTAGAATTAACAATATACAATCTGATTCAAGAAATGCAGAGGCGTAACCATATTGTTAAGGTAATTGCACCTCAAGGTTCATTTTTTCCCTATGCTGATATAGTTGAGATAGAGGGTAATTTACATATTCCAGCACAAACTCAAACCCGTGATATTCCTACTATTATGCCTGAAAATTCCGTATTGGCTAATATGTGGGAGTACGCTCGAAAAGTACAATCCGATTATGATATTTTGGTAAACTTTGCTTTTGATTGGCTACCTTTTTATCTTACTCCTTTTTTTGAAACGGCGATCGCTCATTTTATTAGTATGGGATCATTATCTGATAGCTTAGATCAAATCATGGGAGAAATTGCCCGAAAATATCCGCAAAATTTAGGTGTTTATACTCAATCTCAAGCTAAAACTTTTCCTTTTGGAGATGTTTGTCAAATTTTAGGTAGTGGTATTGATTTATCAATATACGAATTTAGGGAAAAAGCTGATAAAAAATTAGCATGGTTAGGAAGAATCGCCCCAGAAAAAGCCTTAGAAGACGCTGTTAAAGCCTCAGAAATAACTCAAATACCGTTACTCATTTTTGGTAAAATTCAAAATCAAGAATATTGGCAAAATATCCTCAGACAATATCCTAAAGCACCCATAGAATATAAAGGTTTTTTATCTACCATTAATTTACAAAAAGAATTAGGTAATTGTCAAGGTTTATTAATGACACCTCGTTGGGTAGAAGCCTTTGGTAACGTTGCCATTGAAGCTTTAGCTTGTGGTGTTCCTGTTATTAGTTATGCTAGAGGAGGCCCGGCCGAAATTATTACCGATGGTAAAACAGGTTTTTTAGTGATTCCTGATAGTATTGATGGATTAGTTACTGCTATTCATCGCCTCCCTCAAATTAACCGTCATGATTGTCGGCAATGCGCAGAAGAAATTTATTCTTTAACGGCATGGGGAAATAATTTTGAGTTATGGTTAGAGGCAATTAGGAATTAGATGTTACTCAAATCTTGCACCTCGTTGAAAATTGGCTTGTGACGGAGAGTAATGGGTAATGGGTAATGAGTAATGAGTATAATAATTGACTTAAACTATATCAAAATTGATTTTTAACTTTTTATTTCTCATAACCCCTATAGGAATGCTATATTTGATACTTGGTGCAAAATCTGAGTGAGAATATTGATTGTTAACTATAAACTATTCATTATAAACTATAATTATGGCCTATTCTTGGTATAAAGCATTTCATCTAATCGGTATCGTGGTTTGGTTTGCTGGATTATTTTATCTAGTAAGATTATTTGTCTATCATGCCGAAGCATATCAAAAACCTGAACCGGCACAAAGTATTTTAAAGCAACAATATGAGTTGATGGAAAAACGTCTGTATAATATTATTACCACTCCGGGTATGATTGTCACGGTAGCAATGGCCATCGGATTAATAAGTACTGAACCAGAGGTGTTAAAATCTGGATGGTTACATATAAAATTTTTATTTGTTGGCTTGTTGTTAATTTATCATTTTTGGTGTGGGAGAATTATTAAACAATTAGAAAAAGGGGAAAATTCATGGAGTGGGCAAAAATTTCGAGCTTTAAATGAAGCACCTACTATCTTATTATTAGTAATCGTGCTATTAGCTGTCTTTAAAAACAGTTTACCTTTAGATATTACTACATGGTTAATTGTCGCTTTAGTAATTTTAATGGCACTAAGCATTCAACTTTATGCTAAAAAACGTCGTCAAAATGAAGAAAAACTCACCGATGAAAATTTGATTAAAACTAATTAATAATTGATAATTAATTGTCACTAATTAATAATTAGCAAAGAAAGTTATTTGTTTTGATCATTTTTTATTAATTAATTTTTGAGTTAGAATAACAAATTATTAACATCAACAAGTAATTTAACCATGTTGAAAGCCTTTGTAATTTCTTCTTTAGTTTTTGCCACTGGTAGCTTAACAATTATACCAGCGATCGCTAAAACTCCTCCTGCAGAAACTTTTCAACCCGGATTTTGGCAACCCATTGCTAGAGTAGATGTAACCAAACCGATAACCCTAAAAATTATCAATGATAGTGGTATCTTATTAGATTATGCCTTAACAGATTCAACCTTAGAACCTTCTTCTTTAGGTATAAGTGAAACAGAAATCCTTAAACATTTTCAACCTCCTGCTTATGTAGTTATTTATCCAGGTATAAAAACTCCTAATGCTTCAAGAATAAATCTTAAATATTCAGTAGAAGTAACTTCAGGGAATGTTATTGAGTTAAGAGTTACTCAAATAGATAGTGTTAGTCAAGGTAATCGTACTTTTAATTTACAAAAAACAGGAGCTATTTTCGTTTTTTAACTCTAATGTAATTAGAAATTAGGAAGAATGAGTAATGACGAATTATGGGGCAAGATGCTTGTTTCACGAGGAATGAAGAATTGAGAATTAAAATATCACCTTATCACAAATGACAAATGACAAATGACAAATCATTATTATGACTATTAGTCTCAATACAGAAATATTGCAAATTGGTAATCCTATTTTAAGAGAAATAGCCACAGAAGTAACAGAAATTGATAACCCAAAAATACAAACTCTCATAGACGAATTAATTTTAACGACAAAAGAAGCCCATGGAGTGGGTATCGCAGCACCTCAAATTGGGAAATCTTACCGAATTATAATTGTTGCTTCTCATCCGAATTTTCGTTATCCTGACGCACCTTTTATGTCACCCATAGCGATGATTAATCCTCGTATTGTTAGTCATTCAGAAGAAATTGTTATAGCCACAGAAGGTTGTCTTAGTGTTAAAGAAAAACGGGGCTGTGTTCCTCGTTATCGAGATATTGTGGTAGAATATATTACCCGTGATGGTTATTGTCAACGGCAAGAATATAGTAACTTTGTTGCTCGAATTATTCAACATGAATTAGATCATCTTAATGGTATTCTTTTCGTAGATTATTTACAAGATAAATTAACAATAATTGACAGTTAAATTTTTCTAATTTCTGATTCCTAATTCTTAATTCCTTATTCTTTTAAATGATGTTATTTAAAAATAAAGTTTCTGCAATTTTTTTATGTTTTTTATTGATTAGTTGTCAAGGAAATAACTCATTGCGGGGAAAGGATAATTCTAATTTTAAAAGAGAAATTGAACAAGGCTTAGTTTTGTATAATGCTACACTAGAGCAATCAAATGCTGATGGAAAAATTTTATGGCGTTTAACCACAAAAAAAGCCACTTATACCCAAGATAAAAAAACTGCTGTTTTAGAAGATTTAAAAGGTAACTTATTTGAACATGGAAAAATTATTTTACAAGTAAGTGCGAAAAGAGGAGAGATAAAAAATGATGGTAAAGAAATTTATTTATCTGAAGAAATTATAGCTTTTGATACTCGAAATAAAGCTGAATTTAAGGGGCAAGAAGTGATGTGGAAACCTGACGAACATTTTATGATAATGACGGGTGAAAAAGGGATAAAAGCTAATCATACTAAGTTAGTAGCTAGTGCAAAGGAGGCAAAATATAACACAAAAGATCAAGTTGTTGAATTATCTAAAAATATTGTTGCTAATACAAAAAATCCTCCTTTACAATTGAAAACTGAACATTTATATTGGAAAATTCCTGATAATAAAATTATTGGTAATAGTTTTTTAGAAATGGTACGTTATAAAGATAAATTAGTTACTGACAAAATTAAAACTAATCAAGCGGAAGTCGATTTGAATACTAATATTGCTGTTATTAATGGTGATGTTGAATATCAATCTTTAAAACCCCCTTGACAAGCGGCAACTACCAGAATTATCTGGAATTATGGCGATCGCACTCTGGAATCAAATCAACCTACAAGATTGTTTCAACCAGAAGATGATGTGACTCTAACAGCCAATATTGTTAAGTTTAATTTAGATGAAAATCAGGTTTATTTACAGGAAGGAATTTATGGGGAAGCAGTTAAAAATGAAGTAGAAATTTATGCAGATAATTTAGTTTGGAATTTAGATAATAAAGAAATAAATGCTGATGGAAATGTCTATTATAAACAGATAAATCCAGACTTTAATTTAAGAGGAATCAAAGCTGTAGGTAAATTACAAGATAAAAGTATCAAAATAGAAGGAAATGAAGAAAATCCTGTCACTACCTTAATTTATCCCAAAGAATAATTGAGAATTGAGAATTGAGAATGAAAGATTAGAAGATGCTTAAGACAAAATTTTTTAATTGTTAATTGTTAATTATTAATTATTAATTGTTAATAGCGAGGCATAGAAGAATCAACAGATACAGCATAAGCATCAATTCCACCCGATACATTTCTCACCTGGGAAAAACCCTGGCTAATCAACCATTGACACATATTAGCTGATCGAATACCATGATGACAGATAACGATAGTTTCTAAATCAGGATTAAATAGAGTTTTAATTTGACTTTGCCATTGTTCATATTGACTCAAAGGTAATAGTTTAAATTGAGGTAAAAAAACAATTTCGGCTTCTTTTTCTTCCCTTACATCAATGAATTGTATTTCTGGATTTTCTTCTGTTAAAATAACCGCTAATTCTTCTACATTTATAACGTTAATACTCATAATTTTATCAAAAATAGTGATAGGGTGAAGAGTGAATAATTAATAATAGTAAAATGGGCATCTTACCTGTAACTCTTCTAATTCTTCATTCCTCATTTCTCATTCTAAATTCTTATTATAGTTGTTCTAAAATTTGATATACTTCTTTTTCAAAAGCAACTTGCGCTCGATTGGTTTTACCGCCAATAAAATAGCGATCACCCTCTTGTAACGCCCATATTTGAGAAAAAGATACATAACCCATCACAACACCGATCATTAAAAGTGCAAAACCAAGATAAACTAGAGGTACACCTGGATCAGATTTAATTTGTAAACCAGTAGAACCGATTAAATCTAAGACTTTAAGGGTAATGCCATTAACCTCTACAGGCATATTTGGACGTACTGCACTAATTAATTTTCCCTCCATATCATAGAGAAACATTGTGCCTTGTAAATCTTTCGTAATTAAAGAAATTCCTTCACTTAAATCTGGTTTTGTAGGAATCCATGTGCCCCAGATACGCCCTTTTCTTTCGCTGGTTAATTCTACCATAGGTAACTGACAAATAGTGCTATTATTTAGTTGTATTTTAACTCCTGAAATACTCCAATTTGTTTGATAAAAAGTAATACCATTATATCTTAAAGGTTGGTTGACAAAAATTGTTTTTCGCTCTAATTCTTCTCCAGTTTTATTAACTACAGATAAATCAGAATAAAATTGATCAACTGCACCATCAGGAGTATATTTTATCCAAAAATTATTAACTTTAATATCAAAAGATTGAGCATGATTTAAGTTACTAAATTTACCTGCTTCTAAAAAATTTTGGATGGTAAAAGTTTCACCACTAGCAATCATTTCTTGGGCAAAAAAACCCGTAAATGCTCCCCAAATTGCACCTAATAAAACAAGAATCATACCAATATGAACAATAATAGGACCTATTCTGCCACTTATGCCTTTTTGAGCGTATAATGAATGATCATTTTGATAAACTTGATAACCTTTTTGAGTAATAATAGAGTTAATGTTATCTAAAGATTGAGTGGTAACTTCTGCACTTAAAGCTAATTTATTAAATTGCCTTGATTCCTCATAAAAACTCCATATTTTGGCGGCTTTTAAAGCAGGTAATTGTCTTCTAAAAGTACAAGCAATTAAACTGCTACCAAATAAAACTAAAATACTTAAATACCACCAAGTTGTATAAACATGATTTAAGCCAATAGCCAATAATACTTGCCATGTTAAAAATCCAAATAAAGCTGGACTTTCAGGGTAATTTTCTTGATAATAATTAATGGGTTGATTTTGTTCAATAACTGTGCCACTAATACTAAAAAAAGCAATTATTAATAATAATAAAATAGCTAAACGTAAATCAGCAATAGTAGTAATTACCTTGCGAAAAAACCAATTGATAGAATAATTAACTGATATATTTTGACTCGAATTAGATATACTCATAAAATTATTTTAATAGTCTATATTTCAGCATATCATAAGTTAAAAGCTATCTTGGTATCTTGGTATCTTGGTATCTTTGCATCTTTGCTACAAAAGTGAGAGAATCTCCAATTTTATAGCTGATGGATCATTCAACAACAAATCGATGATAATAAAAGTAAATATTTGTTGAGAAATGTAAAGAAAATGGCAGATCAATTAATTCGGGCAACCGCCGCCGATGGTGGAATTAGAGCAGTAGGAGTAATTACGACAAAAGCTGTGGAAGAAGCTAGACAAAGACATCAATTATCTTATGTGGCAACTGCTGCATTAGGGAGAGCTATGTCATCTGGTTTATTACTAGCATCAAGCATGAAAAAAGAAGGCTCACGAGTTAATATTACCATAAAAGGTGGCGGTCCATTAGGTACGGTGATGGTAGATGCTGGATTAGATGGCACTGTGAGAGGTTATGTGCAAAATCCGATGGTAGAATTACCCCCTAACGCTATCGGTAAATTGGATGTAGGGGGGGCGGTTGGTAAAGACGGTTACTTATATGTAGTTCGAGATGTCGGTTATGGATATAACTATTCTAGTACTGTTGAATTAATTTCTGGGGAAGTAGGAGACGATATAGCAAACTACTTAATGACATCTGAGCAAACTGCTTCTGCTTTATTAGTAGGGGTTTTCGTCAATAAAGAAGGTGTTACTGCTTCTGGAGGAATTTTGTTACAAGTATTACCCAAAGCAGCAGAAGATCTTACTTTAGTCACTACTTTAGAATCTCGTGTTAATCAATTAAGTGGTTTTACTCCATTACTACGGCAAGGAAAAACTTTATCTCATATTTTTAGTGATTTATTAGGGGATTTTGACTTAAATATTTTCCCTGAAGTACAAATGGTTAGATTTGATTGTAGTTGCTCATTTGAGCGAGTTTTAGGTGCTTTAAAAATGTTGGGAGTAGATGAATTAGAGGATATGATTATTAAAGATGGTGGTGCAGAAGCTACTTGTGATTTTTGCGGGGAAATTTACCAAGCTGATATTGATCATTTAACCGAACTTATTGAAGATTTACAAGCTGTTGATTAGAATTTAGAATTTAGATTTTAGATTTTACCATTGCAAGAGTGCCTATTAGACAGACATCTCCAATAATTGGTAAAACGAGGGCTGAAGTCCTTACTACAAAACAATTAAAAATCTTTTTTCCAGAAGTCTATTGCCCATTCTTCTTCCACCTTTTAAAGAGTTATAAAGGAGGGTATCCTTATCCTCACTAAAACACTTTTTTAGCAAATCCTAATTATTTACTGGGTTTAACCAACGGGAAATTTCTCGATGTAAATTGTATAAATCTCTCGAAAAATTTTCTTTAAACCACTGCCTAATAGTATCATCTATAGGGATCAAAAAATCCCCTAATTTCCAATCAATATCTTGCCCTAATGGAGTTAAATGATTACCTGATAATTTTAGGGTAGAAGTCATGTGAGGAAATAAGTCTATTAATATTGGTTTTAATGTTAACGTTTGATCGATAGTATCATCTTTAAATTGAACTAATAAATTACGACGAATTTGATAATTTTCTTTAACAATAATTTTAGTTTCTTCTGGTGATGGCGTAAATTCAAAGTCTAAATTATTATCGATTTGTAAATAGTTTTTTAAGTTATCTTTGAGGGAAGGAATGATATTTTCCACGAAAGGAATTGCTTTTTTGAATGGATAGTTGTTAAACGAAATAAAAATATTTCCTGCTCTTTCAATATCAAATAAACTGCCTATTAATAAGTGTAATTTACAACCCATACTATGACCTAATCCATAAATAGGTAAATAACTTATTTCAATGCCTTCTTTATATTCAAGACGATAGAGAATGTTTTCTAACTGATTTTGAACATTGACGGCGATCGCTTTATGATCTAAAGTATTAAGAAAAGAGGTAGCGATGATAATATATCCTTGCTTTGCTAAATTTTCTAAAAAGCAACGATAGGTAATATGTGGAGCAGTAGCGACAAAAGCACCTCCCAAAAAATGAATAATACCTAGGGGATTTTCAGGGATTAAAACCCAACTTGCGGAAAACTCTTGCCACTCCATAATTATCTCTAAATAATTTCTTTGATTATAACCATTTTATCTTTTATTGTATTTTATAATACTATTCATAATCTAAAATTACTTTCATCCATTCAGGAGGGCGTGGAATTGAGTTATTCAGGCGATCGAACATTAATAATGCGACTAAATGAACTGTTAAACTATAAATAAGGTTATTGAGTAAAACTACGGCAACGACTAAGAGTTGAATCATAAGAGGAGTAGGTTCGGCTATAATACCTAATTTTAAGAAAATCCAATCTGCTAAACTGGTAATTTGACTAATCACATAAACCCATAAATCTTCCCCTAAAAGAATAGAAAATAACCAAAAACGAAAGAAAAAACCAAAACAACCGATAACACTAGTCATAAAAATCGAGAGATACCAATTTGCACCATTACGCCATAATGCACCTAGTTGTATGCCCATTAAGGCATAGGGAATAATATAGATAATACTACGAGGAGGACCCATTAAAATCCCTAATAGTAAACCACAAACAATAGTAGTAATAATTGATGCTCTTTTTCCCCTCCGTAAATAAATTAACGCAATAGGTAAAGGAAAAAGCATTTTTAAAATAGGACCTAAACGAACATAATAATCTATTAACCAAATTAAACTGGCTGTACTAGCTAAAAAAGCACTTTCGACTAAAGCGATGGTGGCAGGTTTAAATTTGTAAGATTTTAGTTTTGGGGAAGGATAATAATTTTTTTGATGATTGTCGTTACTTGGATTATCATTTTTTTCATCTATCCAATTACATTCATCTTCAGTGAAATCATGATTTGAATTAGTCAATGGTTTTTAATAATTTATAGGTGAGTGAGCAAATTAACTAAACTTTAGGGATACTCAATGAAAAAAGACAGGAAGACTAATCAAGTTCGGATCAAAGAACATGATATAATTCTTCTAGTCTCCTAATTCCTCTTTGCTTATTTTTAATTAATTATTGACAACGGTTACGGGAATACCTAAAGATACTAATTTGAATAGTTCTTTGATGTCTTTATTTTTCATTCTGACGCAACCATGAGACACGGCTTGACCGATCAAATGTTCTCCAGGAGTGCCATGAAAGCCGATAAAGTTTTTACCATCTGTCCAAAAACCAATCCAACGCTCTCCTAAAGGACCATTTGGGCTAGGAGGAGTAACTTTTCCTGTCCAAGGATTTTGCCATGAAGGATTTTCTATCATCTGGATAATCTGAAATTCTCCAACGGGGGTTTCCCATCCTTTTTTCCCAACGGCTACAGGAAAACTAGCGACTAATCGATCTTGCTCATAAACTTGAACTTGTTTTGAGGCTAATTTTAATATTAATTTAACGGTAAAAACTTCTTCGGGAGTATAAAGGTAAAGATCAGGATTTTTGAGATTAGGAATATTAGGTATTTCTACTTTTAACAATTCTTCCTTAAGCTCAGGAGAAGATTCATAACTATAACTAGGGGTAACATTAGTCAAACAAAAACCTAATGTCACTAAAGAAAGAAAAATTTTTTTGCGAACACAACCATTGAGAGAATTCGATTTCATTTGTTGTCACTCCAGATAACCAATCGATATTATAACAAACTAAGACACTATGGATTTTGATAGTGCCAGAGCTTGTTACTGTATAGATTTTATTCTATCGAAAAATTACCATAATCCTCTTATGGGTTGATTATATTGTTGCATTTGAGGTTGAGGAGTATAAGTAGTCGAAGGAGTAGTTGTTACCGGACGAGGTGCAATTGTAGCCGTGCTAGGAGTTGACTTTAATTGAGCCCAAATAGCTGCGGTACGTTCATTTAATGCTTGAGAATTTCCCTCTAACCTTTTATAGCCATATTTAGATTCAAGAGAGGAAATCCATTGAGAATGAGCACGATCAACTAAATAGTATCCGCCATCGGCATTTTTACCTACTAAAACATCAGTACCTGGGCAGTAACCACCATTAGCATGGAAAACACTACCATCTTCTGTTCTAATAAAGAGAATGTCTCCACTTTTAGCGATAATTCGGCCCAATGTATTGTCTCCCCATTCAATTTGAGGCTCTCCTTTATAAGTATTATGACCTCTTAATTGACTAAACAATGATTGAGATCCAGATCTTGACTCGTTATTTTCTGTTTTAAAGTCAAAGGCTTGAGCCGCTTTTAGGGAAGTTGTACTAAGGAACAATCCTAAACCTAGAGCTGTCAAACTTGAAAGATTTTTAAAATTCATAAGCTACCTTCGCTAAATAAATTTATTTTTTTTGGTTTATTCTTAAAATCATACTAATTTTTGATATATAAGTACATTTTTTTAGTAAAAATTAACACTAAACTCTACAAAAAAAAAGATTTAGCTTATCTTAATTTTCAGTTAAGGTTATTTTTTAACCTATGCTATCTGTTACCATTCTTTAATACACTATACTTGTATGATAAAAATGAACAAAAATCAACTAATATTTCATTGATAAAAAACTTGATGATTGGAGCTATATTTAATTTTGGGTTTTAAGTTGGGTTTTATTTAC